>JAESSX010000237.1 GCA_016763915.1 Rhodospirillales bacterium | reverse complement strand
TCTGGTGGGCATCGGGTCGGCGATCGGGACCATGGTGGTTCTGGGTCTGGCCAAGGAATTCCCGTACCCTGAATTCGTCAAGTTCCTGTTCGCGGGCGCCGGCGGGGTGGCCGGTTTTTTCCTGCCCAAGCTGTTGTTGAAAAATACCGTTACCAAGCGCCAGCACGAAATGACGCGCGCCTTCCCGGATGCCTTGGACCTGTTGACCATTTGCGTCGAATCGGGGCTCGGTATTGAAGCCGCTTTCGGCCGGGTAACGGAAGAAATCACGGAGTCCTCGCCGATCCTGGCGCAGGAATTCGGATTGCTGACGGCGGAACTGGCGTACCTGACCGAACGCCGCCAGGCCTATGAGAACTTTTCCAACCGCACCGGCCTGCCGACGGCCAAGGCGCTGGCGACGACGTTGATCCAGTCGGAACAGTACGGCACCCCCGTCGGCATCGCGATCAAGGTCCTGTCGCAGGAAAAACGCGACGAACGCATGACCAAGGCGGAACAGAAGGCGGCCGCCCTGCCGGCCAAGCTGACGGTGCCGATGATTATCTTTTTCCTGCCGGTGTTGTTCGTCGTGGTGATCGGCCCGGCGGCGATGAAGTTCTGACGGCTGAAATCCCAGTCGACACAGCCGAGGACCCGATGACGAATTTTTCCGACCAATATCTGAGCGAGACCGTGGACATTATCGCCGCCATCGAGCGCAGCCGCATCGAGGACATGGCGACCGGGCTTGGCCGCGTGCGCGACGCCGGCGGGCGGCTGTTTATCCTGGGCGCCGGCGGCTCGGCCGGGCATGCCGGGCACGCGGTCAACGATTTCCGGAAGATTTGTGCTTTCGAGGCCTATGCGCCGACCGACAACGTTTCGGAACTGACGGCGCGCATCAATGATGACGGCTGGGAAACGGTGTTCGAAGAATGGCTGAAAGGCTCGCGTATCGGCGCCGGTGACGCGGTGCTGGTGTTTTCCGTCGGCGGCGGGAATAAGGAAAAGAACATCTCGGTCAATCTGATCGGCGCCCTGGACCTGGCCAAATCGGTCGGCGCCGCGACCTTCGGCATCGTCGGCACCATTGACGGCTATACCGCGAAATACGCCGATGTCTGTGTCGTCGTGCCGCCCCTGGCGCCCGACCGCCGCACGCCCCATACCGAAGGCCTGGCCGCCGTGATCTGGCACCTTCTGGTCAGCCACCCGGCGTTGAAGGCGTCGGAAACCAAATGGGAGTCCATGCGTTGACGGAGGCCGCCGGGCAACCCCGCCGGGTCCTGATCGTCGGTGGCGCCGGGTTCATCGGCAGCCACTTCACCGACCGCCTGCTGGCCGATCCGGCGACGCAGGCGGTAACCCTGTACGATAATTTTTCCTCCGGCTTCGAGTGGCATTACGACCACCACCAGGGCGACGCGCGCTTGGAAGTGGTGCGCGCCGACGCCGGCGACGGCGACGCCCTGGCCGAACACATGGCGGGCCATGACACGGTCATCCACCTCGCCGCCAACCCGGACATCGCGCGCGCGGCGACGGAGCCGGCGATTGATTTCCATGAGGGCACGGTGCTCACCCACAACGTGGTCGAAGCCATGCGCAAGGTCGGGTGCGGGCGGATTTTGTATGCCTCGGGCAGCGGCGTCTACGGCGATCGCGGCGACATCGAGGTTTCGGAAGATGATGGGCCGATGCTGCCGATCTCGACCTACGGCGCGTCCAAGCTGGCCTGCGAGGCGCTGATTTCGTCTTATTGCCACATGTTCGGTTTGACGGCGCGCATCTTCCGCTTCGGCAATGTGGTCGGCCCGCGCCAGACCCACGGCGTCGGCTATGATTTTATCGCCAAGCTGCGCAGCGATCCGGCACGGCTGGAAATCCTCGGCGACGGCCGCCAGAGCAAACCCTACATCCATGTCGACGACGTGGTGTCGGCGGTGCTGTTCGCCAACCAACACGCGCCGGGCCGGCTAAGTGTTTTCAACGCCGCCAGCGCGGACGCCGTCAGCGTGCGGGAAATCGCCGACATGGTAGTCGATGTTTTGGGCCTGGCGCCCGGCGGGGTAGACTATGTCTTCAGCGGCGGGGAGCGGGGCTGGACGGGCGACGTGCCGGTGGTGCGGCTCAATTGCGACCGTCTCAGGGGGCTGGGCTGGCGGTGTGAAAACAATTCCGCGCAAGCCCTGCGCCGATCTTTGGAGGCCATGATCGCGCAATGATTATCACCCGGACTCCTTTGCGGATTTCGCTCGGCGGCGGCGGCACGGACCTTCCGTCCTATTATGAATCCTTCGGCGGATTGGTCCTTTCGGCGGCCATCAACAAGCATGTTTACATAACCGTCAACCGCACCTTCCGTGCGGGCTATCTGTTGAAGTACGCCCAGACCGAACACACCGAAAACCTGGACGACATCAAGCACGGCCTGCTGCGCGAATCGCTGCGCCTGATGGAGATCGAGCCGATGGTCGAACTGGTGTCCATCGCCGACGTGCCGGCGGGCACCGGCATGGGCTCGTCCGGCAGTTTCACCGTCGGCCTGCTGCACGCGCTCAACGCCTACAGGCGGCGCAAGATTTCGACCGAGGAACTGGCCCGGTGCGCCAACCACATCGAGATGAACATCCTGGGCGAACCGTGCGGCAAGCAGGACCATTACATCGCCGCCTACGGTGGGCTGACGGCCCAGGAATACCACCCCGACGGCTCGGTGACGATTTCCCCGCTGCTCCTCAGCGAGGAGACCATCCGCGACCTGCAGGAAAATCTGATGTTGTTTTTCACCGGCTACAGCCGCCGCGCGGCGAAGATTCTCGATGACCAGAAATCGCGGTCGGAAAAGGGCGATTCCGAGATGCTGGAAAACCTGCATTTCATCAAGGATCTGGGCATCCGCATCAAGGACCGGCTGGAAGGCGGCGATGTGTTGGCCTTCGCCGAATTGATGAACGAACACTGGGACCACAAAAAGGCGCGCTCGAAAAACATTTCCAACGACCACGTCAACCGGCTCTATGACTTGGCGCGCGACAACGGCGCGCTGGGCGGCAAGCTGGTCGGCGCCGGGTCGGGGGGGTTCCTGATGTTTTATGCCGGGGACAAAGCGGCCTTGCGCGCCGTCATGGCCGCCGAGGGCCTGCAGGAAATGGACTTCGCCTTCGACTTCGACGGCTCCATCATCGAACTGCGACGGTAAGGCCAGGGAGCGATCCGCACCATGCAATGCCTGATTCTCGCCGGCGGCCTGGGGACACGGATGCGAGGCGTGGCCGAAGGTGTCGCCAAGACCCTGTTGCCGGTGGCCGGACGGCCGTTCGCCGATCATCAATTGAGCTGGCTGTCGGGCCAGGGGGTGGGGCGCGTCGTCTACGCCATCGGACATTCGAGCAGTCAGATCCGGGATTTCGTCGGCGACGGCGGGCGCTGGGGACTGGACGTGACGTACGTCGACGAAGGGGAAAACCTGCTCGGCACCGGCGGCGCGGTGCGCCGGGCCGTGGACATAAGCCCGAACGGGCTCGACGGCGGATTTCTGATCCTGTACGGCGATTCCTATCTGACCATCGATGTCGGCGCCGTGTGGGCGGCGTCGGGCGGCGGGGCGTTTGCGCTGATGTGCGTGCTGCGAAACCAGGGCCGCTGGGACGCCTCGAACGCGGTGTTCGAGGGGGGCTGGGTTACGTGCTACGAAAAAGGACGCGTGGACGCCGCCGCCATCGGCATGAATTATATCGATTACGGGCTGTCGGTGTTGACCCCGGACGTGGTCCGCGCCCACATCTCCGCCGGCGCCGTGGGCGATCTCGCCGACGTCTTCGGTCCGCTGGCCGCCGCCGGCAAGTTGCGCGGGTTTGAGGCGGTCGAACGGTTCTATGAGATCGGCTCGCCCGAAGGCCTCGCCGATCTGGAACGTCATTTGAAAGGGAAAGGTGAATTATGAAATCGAGGTATGCCCTTGCGGGGTGTATTGGCGTCGCCATCATCGTTTTGTCCTATTCCGCCACCGCCCAGTCGCACGGGCACAAAGGACACATGATGGGAGCCTCTCCGCCGCGCGGCGCCCAGGAGACGCCTTATGCCGGGCAGGAAAAGCGGGCGATCAAATCCTTGTCGGCGCGCGACATCGACGATCTTGAAAACGGTCGGGGGTGGGGCCTCGCCAAGGCTGCGGAATTGAACGGCATGCCGGGGCCGAAGCATTTTCTGGAGATGAAGGATAAAATCGCCCTGACGGCGGA
>JAESSX010000236.1 GCA_016763915.1 Rhodospirillales bacterium | reverse complement strand
TTTTTCGGGGGATAATCAAGGGGGGCGATTACCAGGGGTCGGCCGCCGGCTCCGAAAACCTGCGGAAAATGTTCGACATCGCCCACGAGGTCCGTGGCCAGGGCGGCAGTTTCGGTTTTCCGTTGATCTCGCGTATCGGAGATTCGATGTGCAAGTTGATCGAGGCGCGCGCGTCTCTGGCGGCCCGGGATATCGAAGTCATCAAAATTCACATTCTGGCCATGAAGGCGGTTTTCCACCAGGACCTGGAAGGCGAACACGCCGCCCTGGACAGCGAATGGTCGGGCCTGCTTGACGCCTTGCGGGACAAGGTCGGCGGCTGACGGATCGGGAATCTTCGTGCCCACGCCGGGTGAGGAAAATCGTCTTCTAGGAGGTTTCGCTGGCCAGGTTCTTGGACTGCAGAAAGGATTTGAAATCCAGGTCGCCGCGCAGAAAATGATCGAACAACAGGTACGACAGGCTTTCCATGCATTGGCTGTTGCCGGATTTCGTGCAGGACTCGCCGCATTCTGAGAATAGGGTGGTGTACTTATCCAGCGCTTCCCGGTGGGCATCCAGATGACTGTCCAGGCGGGGAAAGCCGGCCTGGGTCAGGATTTCTTCTTCGTTGGTGAAGTGTTGTTTCAGAAATTCGCGGAATTTCCTGCACTGGGCCAGGGCTTCGCCGCCTTTTTTGTCGCCCAGACACAGGGTGATGGTCTGCAGGAAATCAACAAGGCTGCGATGCTGTTCGTCGATAACGGAATGCCCCGTCTCGAACGACGGTCTCCATTGAAACAGTTTCTGCATTACCACATCCCAACCACATGCCAAAGCCCGCCCGGCGGGCGATCACCTGCCCTGGAATCCCCCTAAACAGGGTAGAGTTTTAATGAATATAAAGGATCGGGTCTACTAAAATAATGCAGACAACAGGCACGTTCCCGCAAAAGGTGTTATTTGAACAACCTTTGATTGCATTATCAGCAATTATTCCCACTCAATAGTGCCCGGCGGTTTCGATGTCACGTCGTAGACGACCCGGTTGATGCCGCGCACCTCGTTGATAATGCGGCCCGCCACCCGGGTCAGGAATTCGTGGCTGAAGGCAAAAGAGTCCGCCGTCATGCCGTCGGTCGAGGTAACCGCGCGCAGCGCCAGCACATAATCGTAGGTCCGCGCATCCCCCATAACCCCGACCGTTTGCACCGGCAGCAGAACGCAGAACGCCTGCCAGATTTCGTCGTAGAGCCCGGCGGCGCGGATTTCTTCGAGATAAACGGCGTCGGCGCGGCGCAGGATATCGACCTTTTCCTGCGTCACCCCGCCCGGCAGCCGGATCGCCAACCCCGGCCCGGGGAAGGGATGGCGCCCGACCATGGTTGCCGGCAGGCCCAGTTCACGGCCCAGCACGCGGACCTCGTCCTTGAACAATTCGCGCAAGGGTTCGACCAATTTCAGTTTCATGCGGTCCGGCAGGCCGCCGACGTTGTGGTGCGACTTGATGGTGACGCTGGGACCGCCGGTGAACGACACGCTTTCGATAACGTCGGGATACAGCGTCCCCTGGGCGAGAAATTCGGCGCCGTCGATCTTGGCCGCCTCTTCCTCGAACACGTCGATGAAGGTGGCGCCGATGATCTTGCGTTTGCGTTCCGGGTCGCTGACGCCGTCGAGCTGGCTTAGGAACAACTCCGACGCGTCGCGATGGATCAGCGGAATGTTGTAATGATCGCGGAACAGGTCCACCACCTCGTCGCCTTCGCCCATCCGCATCAGGCCGGTATCGACAAATACACAGGTCAACTGGTCGCCGATGGCCTCGTGCAGCAGGGCGGCGACGACCGACGAATCGACGCCCCCGGACAACCCGCAGATCACCCGGCCCGACCCCACCTGATCGCGGACCTTGGCGATTTCGTCGTCTTTAAAGGCCGACATGGTCCAGTTGCCGGCGCACCCGGCGATGGCGTGAGTGAAGTTGGCGAGCAGTTTGGCGCCGTCCGGCGTGTGCATGACCTCGGGGTGGAACTGCACGCCGTAGAATTTGCGCGTCTCGTCGGCGATGGCGGCAAACGGCGCCGTCGGCGTCACGGCGACGGGCTGGAAGCCGTCGGGGATGGCCTCGATTTTGTCGCCGTGGCTCATCCACACCTGGTGCGTTTCGCCGGATTTCCAGACCCCGTCGAACAACGCGCATTGGCCGGTGACCTCGACCGAGGTGCGGCCGAATTCCTGATGGTCCGACGCCGTGACGCGGCCGCCCAACTGCTGGGCCATGGTCATTTCGCCGTAACAGATGCCCAATACGGGCAGCCCCATATCCCACAGGCCGTCGGGCGCGCGCGGCGTTTCGATGTCGCCGGCCGAGGCCGGCCCGCCCGACAGGATCACGGCGCGGGGCGCGAAGTCGCGGATGGACTGCTCGGTGACCTGGTTGAACGGGTGGATTTCCGAGTAAACGCCGGATTCGCGAATGCGCCGGGCAATCAACTGGGTCACTTGCGATCCGAAATCAACGATCAGAATGCGTTCGGAATGCAGGATATCGTCAGATGTGGCGGGGGGAGGTGTGGGGGCGGAAGTCATGGCAAACTTTTACCCGTCAATGACTGGAAAGGAAAGGGGCCCAAGGGAAAGGGGGCAAAGAAAAGGGGTCACGGAAAAAGGTGCGCGACGATACCTGTTTGATGATTTTTTGCTCCAACTGGCCTATGATGGTCATGGTGGATAAGGAGTGTCCCAAGATGTTCCTTGCGAAACCCGCTCGGGGTTTTCTATGCCGGGCCGTTATTCTTCTCTGCTTTTGGTCGGCTCCGGCGACGGCGGCGGAATGGATTGAACTCGATGTCGACGGTACCCCGGTGCGCTCGATCCTGGGCCTCCCCAGTGGGCCGGGGCCGCATCCGGCGGTAATCTTCAATCACGGCACCGGGGTCCGGCATCTCGGCTACGAAGCCTCGAAAAACCAGGGCAACATGGACGTCAGCCGTTTCACCGACGCCCTGGTGCGCGACGGCTATGTGGCGCTGGCGCCGATCCGGCCGTTCCATTCCGATACGGCGTATGTTGAAAGAGGCGGTAAAGTCGGCAGCGAGCAGGACTGGACCGAGGTCGTCGAGCGCGGCATCGACACGGTGAAGGCGGCGCTG
>JAESSX010000235.1 GCA_016763915.1 Rhodospirillales bacterium | reverse complement strand
GGGCCGCAGCTTCTGGACAGGGCCATAGAAGACTGGAACAAGCCAAAACCCAAGGAGAAACAGAGCGGACCCATTACGGTAATGTTTACGGATATAGTGGGTTCAACCGCCATGACACGGAATTTAGGCGATGCCGGCGCCCAGGAAGTGGTGCGCGCCCATAACCGTATTGTTCGTGAAGCATTAAGCGCGCACGCCGGAAAAGAGGTCAAACACACCGGCGACGGCATTATGGCCTCTTTCAACGGAACGTCCGACGGCGTTGACGCCGCCATTCTGATACAGCGCGAAACCGACAAGCACAATCAGGCCCACCCGAAATTTCCGCTGCACCTTAAAATCGGCATCAATGCGGGCGAACCCATTGCCGAAGATAATGACTTGTTCGGAACGATGGTGCAGCTTTCCGCCCGTATCGTCGATAAAGCATCGGCTGATGAAATTTTCGTTTCCGAAATCATTCGGGGGATATGCGCAGGAAAGAACTACAATTTCTTGAAACGAGGCGGTTACCAGATGAAAGGGTTCGATGAAGATATCGTTCTTTTTGAAGTGGCCTGGAAAATATACGAAGATACTGACACGCCCTCACCCGTTTAGACGGCAACGCCATCGGCCCAACCGAATGCCGGAAACGAGGAAAATACCTCGGGACGATTCGAATGGAAGTGTTAATTTTCCCCGCTGTTCCGTCTTTTTTGCAAGGGTAACCGGTTTGCCCCTTTATTAAGGTTTTGATATAGTTGGATGTTTGAAGATGCTGACTCTAGGAGGTCAGGAGTTTGCGTAGTGGCTTTGCGCCAGTTTATGCAATAACCGGCACAGAACGTTTAGTGGCGGGTATGCGTCAAGGGGGTGAAAATACGGTTTTCCGGTCCGTAGTGCCAGAGCCGTTTTTGGATAACGAATGGTTCAGGAAATTAATTACGAGGTCTTGGTTGAGCAGAATGGGCGGTGGAGCATCCACGCCCGTTATGACAGCCATGAAAAGGAGGACGCCGTAAACGAAGGTCGGCAACTGGATAAATTGCCGTCCGTTGATTCCGTCAAAGTCGTCAAAGAGGTCTATGATACCGAACGGGAAATCCACAGCGAATTTATAATCTTTAAAAGCGCCAACTTGAAACCGGCCGGCAAGGACAAAGGCGGGGGCAAGAAAAAAAGTGGGGGCGCAAGCAGCGCGCCGAAATCCGGAGGAAGCGACACCTGGCTTAAAGGCGGCTCCAAAGATGACGCTCCCGACATTCCCAAAGGCGGCCAAAGCCGCCAAAATAAAAAATCCTCAACCCTGACGACCATCATCGTCAAACTGCTGATGGTCCTCCTGTTCAGCGTTATCATTGCCGGCGGCGCGGCGATGATGATTGACGGCCTTTTGGGCGGCACCCGCTTGTTCGGAATCCACATCGTCGGCAATGCCCAGTCCAACTTGCTGATCAGTGTCTTCGCCTTGACCTTCCTTATCAGCGCCGTTGGTTTGGCGAAAACTATCATGCGGGGCGAAAACCTGGAACAGGCCAGCCGTCGCCGAAATGAAGCGAGACGGGGGAAACTGGTGCAAAAAGCCAGGAAAAAAACCGCCAGACCCAAGGCGCGGAAGAAACCTCCGGGGATATCCAAAGCCAAGCAAGAGGCCCGGAAAACCCAGGTGGAACTGGACAAGGCCATGAAGGGAGTCGAGGACTTCGTGGTCAAACAGGTCGCGGACCCGGAATCAGAAGACACGCCGGACAAGGTTAAAGAAAACGAAGACACGCCGGACAAGGTTAAAGAAAACGAAGACATCACGGATCGGCTTCAGGCCGAACTCAACAAGGACAAGCCAAAACCCGAGGACGAAAAGGACCAATCCGGCGAGGACCCGGATGCCCAAACCAATGACAAACCCGACCCCGCCCCGGCCGATGGCCTGACGCCTGAGGAAGAAAAGCAGAAAGCCTATATGCTGAATTTTCTCAGCAAGGGGCTGGAGGGAAGCCAGGGCGATCTGGCGAAAATGGACAATTTCAACAAGTTCGGAGTCAACCTGTATCTGGCCGGCGCCTGTGAAGTATTATCCAACAAACAGAATTTAAATGCTCCCGCCAGTTCCAGGATTCTTTCCGACAGCGTTCAGGTGATGGGCTTCAAAAAATCCCATGCCTCATCGTTCGCCGACCGTTACGAAGAATATTTGATGGCGGATTCCCGCTATATGCAGATGTTCCAGGCCGGCAGGAACGCCATAAACATCTATTCCACGGACGAGGGCTCCGGTCCACGCCTTCTTGATAACGCCTTGACGGAGTGGAACAAGCCCAAGCAGAAGGAAGAAGACACCGGCCCGGTCACTGTTTTGTTCACCGACATTGCCGGTTCCACGGCGATGACGCAGGCCCTGGGCGACGCCGGCGCGCAAAAGGTGGTGCGCGCCCACAACCGGGTTGTCCGGGAGGCCCTGAGTGCCTTCGCCGGCAGAGAGGTCAAGCATACCGGCGACGGCATCATGGCCTCGTTCGCCAAGACCTCGGACTCCGTCGACGCGGCCATCCAGATGCAGCGGGAAACCATGAAGCATAACCTGGCTGAACCCGACCTGCCCATGCATCTGAAAATTGGCATGAATGCCGGCGAACCCATTGCCGAGGACAACGACCTGTTCGGGACCGTGGTGCAATTGTCGGCCCGTATTGTCGACAAGGCCTCGGCGGATCAGATTTTTGTCTCGGAGATCGTGCGCGGAATTTGCGCCGGAAAAACCTTCAACTTCAAAAATCTCGGCGAATTTCCCATGAAGGGATTCGGCGACGATATCACTCTGTTCGAAGTTATCTGGAACGAAACCCCGCCCGAATAGACCGGGCCAGCGACGGCACGCCCTCAGAGCCCTCAATCCATACCGCTTGAATTCAGCATTGCTTTTCCACCCCTTGCGCCTGGAACCGCATAACCCTATATCAGCCATGGTCAACGGATGCCTCACCTTTAGGGTCTGTTGCCGAAACCGCCCGAACGGTTCTTGCGACAAGGTTCGCAGGAATGAACTTCGGGATTGATGTCGGGGTTTGACCAGAAAGGCCCTCCACACCCATGAGGGCCGGTGGACCCCATCAACCATGTAGCTTCTTCAAGGAGGATATGGCTATGCGTACTCTTGATTTTTCTCCCCTGTTTCGTCTTTCCGTCGGCTTTGACCGTTTTCAGCGCCTGCTTGACGAGTCGACCCGGATGGGTTCAACCAACACCTACCCGCCCTACAACATCGTGCAAACGGGCGAAGACGGATACCGGATTTCCATTGCCCTGGCCGGGTTCAGCGAACAGGACCTGGACGTGACGGCCAAGGAAAACACCCTTGTCGTATCCGGTACGGTCAGCCAGGACGATGATGGTAAAACCTATCTCCATCACGGAATTGCCGGACGTGCGTTTGAGCGCCGCTTCGACCTCGCCGATCATATCAAGGTGGTGGATGCCAGCCTCGTCAACGGGCTGCTCAATATCGATCTGGTGCGCGAAATTCCCGAAGAAAAGAAACCACGCAAGATCACCATCGAAACCAAGGATGCCGTCCGGAACGAGCAAAAAGCCGCCTAGGTCAAACTGCCATCCAGTGACAAGCGAAGGCGCATCCACAAACGGGTGCGCCTTTTCCTTGAGCCCCGACACAGTTCAGCAGAATTTTTCGAAGACTTTCTTTATCGCGTCCGGGATCGGATGCGATTTGAGCGTCCCCCCATTGACGAAGACATGGACGAAATGCCCGGTCGCCGCCGGCGTGACGTCGCCTTCCCCGAACAGTGCAATTTCAAAGGTCACACTGGAATTTCCTATTCGTTCGACACGCAATCCGGCCTCAATGGTTTCCGGGAAACTGAGGGGGCGATGGAACCGGCACAGGCTTTCCACCGCCTGCGGCGAGACCGGGTCGTTCAACCAGTCGACCCCGGCTTCCTGCATTTGAAAGCGGACGACAATGGCCTCGAAATAGCGGTAATAGGAAACGTTGTTGATATGGCGAAGCATATCGTTGTCTCCCCACCGGGTCGGAATCTCGATCCGGAAGGGAAAATCGTCCCGGTTTTGCCGGGCGGGATCGGACGCTGTGTCAGCCATGTCAGCCGCTCACCCGGATTCGTTCGAAAGCGGCGCGGAAATTAACGGGAATGGGGACGGGCTTATGGGTCGCCCGGTCCACGAAAACATGGACGAAATGCCCGCTGGCCGAGGCCTCGGATTCGTTTTCACGGAAAATACCGACTTCGTAACGCACACTGGTATTGCCCAATTTTCCAACCCGTAACCCCGCATCGATGGGATCCGGAAAAGCAATGGGTTTTTTGAATGTGCACATGGTTTCCACGGCGACGCCAATGACCGTATCGGTATGAGGATCGAACCCGCCTTCGTCGATCAAAAATCTGTTCACCAGGGTATCGAAGTAGGAATAGTAAGTGACGTTATTGATGTGACCGTAGATATCGTTGTCCATCCAGCGTGTCTGGAGGCTCATGAAGTGGGGATACCGGTCCCTAGTGGTAGAATCTATCATGGGGCACCACTAGTTTCGGGCTGCGGATTGCTCATGGTAGGGAATTATCATGGACCAAGGGGAAGTGAAAACAGAAAGCCGCAATAATTTCGGGGACCGCCGTTACCGGCAGCCCCCGTTTTTGTTGCCTTACCCCTGTCAAACTCGCCTTTAAATTCTTGCGATAAAGGACATTACCCAAGCATGCCTCCCAGGGTCAACCCCCCGAAAGACATACCCCCCGTGCACAGGCAGGACTTTGACTTTGAAATAAAAAAAAAACGCCGCCCCCTAAGGGGCGGCGAGTTCAACAGGGAGGCGTCGAAGTTGAATGGATGATGCTTTTTTTTACTCACCCATAGTGGCAACCTAGCAAACACACATTAAATCTTGGTTAATGACTGCACCGCTTCATGAGCCCCACTGCCGCCTGGATTTTTCTGATCGTCGGTTATGTTCTGCCGCTGGTCCATGTTCTGGTGTCTTCCAGAAGCGGGCCTTGGACGGCGCCCGAAGGGACGCGGTGCCCCATTGGCCCCCGTTGGGGATGGCTGGTGATCGTTTCGTTCCTGGGTCCCGTCGGGTGGCTGATGTACATGGGCAAACGCCGGGCGCAAACACCCCGGTCCGCCGAACGGCCCCCGGGCTCTACGCCTTGAAAAAGGTTTCAGCCGCGGCCTGAGCACTTTCCTTTCCGGCAATGGCCTTTTGAGCCCGGGAAATCTCCGCTTCCAATTCAGCAATATATTCGCCCAACGCCTCAATCGACATCACGTCGAGGTTTTTCGGCGCCGGCTTCTTTTTTTCAGGTTCAAGATCGTCGCTATCCATTGTTCCCTCTCCCGCGAGCGTGTAAGTCAGTCCTGACACAGCCTCTAAACAAAATCGATTGAGATATTACCATGACCGAAATCCCGGAAACCATGATCTGCATCGAAATTATTGAACCCGGCGGACCCGACGTCCTGCAAACGACAACCCGGCCGGTCCCGCACCCGGCCGATGGCGAAGTCCTGATTGCGGTTAAGGCCGCCGGAATCAATCGCCCCGATTGCATCCAACGCCAGGGCCATTACGCCCCGCCGCCGGGGGTCACGGATATCCCCGGCCTGGAAGTCGCAGGCGAAATCGTCGCCGTCGGCCGTGATGCCGGAAATTGGAAAATCGGCGAGACGGTTTGCGCCCTGGTGGCCGGTGGCGGATACGCCGAATATGTCGCCGCCCCCGCCCCTCAATGTCTGCCTGTTCCCGGCAAGCTCTCCATGGTCGAGGCCGCGGCGCTGCCCGAGACCTGCTTCACCGTATGGACCAACGTGTTCGAGCGCGCCGGGCTTAAAGCGGGTGAATCGCTGCTGGTGCACGGCGGCTCCAGCGGCATCGGCACCACGGCCATTCAAATCGCGTCGCGTCTGGGGGCGCGGGTGATCACGACCGCCGGAAGCGAAGAGAAATGCAGGGTCTGCCGCGACCTGGGCGCCGAGAGGGCCGTCAACTACCGGGACGAAGACTTCGTAGACGCCGCCAAGGATTTTACCGATGGCGTCGGGGTGGATGTCGTTCTCGACATGGTCGGGGGCGATTACATTCAACGCAACCTCAAGGCGCTGGGCCCCGACGGACGCCACGTGTCGATCGCCTTCCTCGGCGGCCCCAAGGCCGAGGTCAATTTCATGCCGGTGATGTTGAAACGCCTGACCCTGACCGGCTCGACGCTTAGGCCGTTGCCTATCGAACGCAAAGGAGAAATTGCCAAGGCGTTGGAAAAAACAGTCTGGCCCCTGATCGCCAGCGGCGAAATCGCGCCCATGGTGCATACCACCTTTCCATTGTCGCAGGCCGCCGAGGCCCATCGCCTGATGGAATCCAGCAAACACATCGGAAAGATCGTCCTTCTCCTGGAGCATGATGTTTGACCGCCGGGGGGACTGGGCGTTATAAAGGCCCCGTGTCTGGATGCCGTACGGTTGACGGTAAGGACAAGGTCTTCTGGAAAAGGAATAAACGATGGCGCATCCCCTGATGCCAAAGGCAACGGCTGTTTGGCTGGTTGAGAACACACCATTGACGTTCGAACAAATCGCCGAATTCTGCGGCCTTCATAATCTCGAAGTTCAGGCAATCGCCGATGACGAAGTGGCGATGGGCATGCAGGGCCTTGACCCGATTGCGTGCGGCGAGCTGACGCAGGAAGAACTGGACCGTTGCATTGCCGCGCCCAACGCCAAAATTCAAATGGCGAAACCCAATATTCCGCTGCCCAAGGTCCGCCAGAAAGGCGCGCGCTATACGCCCGTGTCGAAACGCCAGGACCGCCCGGACGCCATCGCCTGGCTGGTCAAAAACCACCCGGAATTGACCGATGCGCAGATTTCCCGGCTGATCGGCACCACCAAACCGACCATCAATGCCATCCGCGAGCGCTCCCACTGGAACATCTCCAACATCAAGCCCCAGAATCCCGTGGCTCTGGGTCTGTGCGTCTCGGTGGATCTGGAAAAAATGGTCTCCGTGGCCCGGGCCAAAGCCGGGATCGTTGTCGAGCCGGTGGAACCGGTCGCCGCCATCGCCACTCCCGATTCAAAGTTCGTTCCCCTGAAACCCGGAGAGGTCGTGCTGCTCAAGGGCGAAGCCAAGGCGGAACGGGAACGCGCCCTGGAATTGGAGAAAGAAATCCCGATTCTCGGCATTGTTGTCCCGGAGGAGCCGGCGTCCG
>JAESSX010000234.1 GCA_016763915.1 Rhodospirillales bacterium | reverse complement strand
CCACGTCCCGGGCGTCATTCTCGATTTCCGCTTTCTGGACGGCGTCGAAATCGATCGATTGCAAGGCCTCCGCATCATCCGCCCCGTCGCCGGAATCCCCGTCGCCGACATCGTCCGGGTCCCGATCGCCCTCGTCGCGTTCCAGCATGGGGTTTTTTTCAAGCTCGTCCTCGATGTATTCACTCAGTTCGAGATTGGACAGTTGCAACAGCTTGATCGCTTGTTGCAATTGCGGCGTCATCACCAGGGACTGGCTCTGACGCATGTCGAGACGCGGCGTTAACGCCATGAAAAACCTCGCCGGACACAAGAACGAAAGAAACTAGAGACTAAACCGGTCCCCCAGGTAAACACGCCGGACATCTTCGTTGCCGACGATATCGCTGGGAGCGCCCTCCATCAACACCATGCCGTCATGAATGATATAGGCACGATCAATGACTTCCAAAGTCTCGCGCACGTTATGATCGGTAATCAGAACGCCGATTCCGCGGTCCTTGAGATGGGCGACAAGGTCGCGAATGTCGCCGACAGCGATCGGATCAATGCCCGCGAAGGGCTCATCCAGAAGCACGAAATGTGGGTTCGACGCCAACGCCCGGGCGATTTCGACCCGCCGCCGTTCGCCGCCCGACAACGCCAGAGACGGCGTGCGCCGCAAGTGGGTAATGGAAAATTCGGCCAGCAGAGCTTCCAGGATCGCTTCGCGGCGGTCACGGGATGGTTCCACCACCTCAAGCACGGCGCGGATGTTGTTTTCCACCGTCAGTCCCCGGAAAATAGACGCTTCCTGCGGCAGGTAACCGATGCCGAGCCGGGCGCGGCGGTACATGGGCAGGTTGGTAATGTCCTCGCCATCCAGAATGATGTTGCCGTAATCGGGCGGCATCAGGCCGGTAATCATGTAAAAGCACGTCGTCTTTCCGGCCCCGTTGGGACCCAGTAGACCGACCACCTCGCCCCGCTGCAGGGTCATGGAAACGCCCCGGATCACCGGCCGTTTCTTGAACCGTTTGCCCAAATTCTTGGCAATCAATCCCCGGTTGTGGGCAATTAGGCGCGGCGGAGGCTGTCCCTTGGCTGTGTCGCCCCGGGCCGGTTGGACGACTTTGATCGGCCGGGGGCCGGGGGCCTGTTCCTTGGGTTTAGGCGGTTTGTTCACGTCATTCGTCATAAAATTGTCGCAACCTTGTAAAACAATATCATTTTCGCAATTTCTTGTTCAACTGGAGTACCCCCCGGGCGCGTTTCCGGACGGCGCCGGGCGTGGTTGGACAACTGAATATCTTGCTGATCCCGTTATTCAAATTTACCTCGGCGCTGCAACCCGTTAGAACGTTTTTCCCGCGCACCAGTTTAACAGACCCGGTTAAGGTAGCGATACCGCTTTCAACATTGTACACGCCCCGGTCGGCGGTCGCGGTGTTTCTCTGGGTGACGATTTTTACGTTGTCGAACGCATCGACCCGGTAGAGGTGGTTTTCACCGTTCTTGTCCGACCGGAAATAGGACGCCAGCACATCGGCCCTGATGCGCTTGTCGCCCCGCACCGCGTAAGCATTGCCGCGCGCCACCGCCATTCGTTTCTTTTCCCAGTATTCCAGTTGCTTGTCGGCGGTAATTTCGTCGCCTCCGGCGACCAGGCGGACCTTGCTGCCCGACAGCACCAAAATGCCGTTTTCCACCTGGTAAACGGCCTTGTCGCCGTAGGCCGTTTCCCCGGGCGTTTTGATCTTCACCTTGCCGTTGGCATCCAAACGCCAGATATCGGTGCCGCCGTCGGGTTTTTCACGGTAGTAGGCGCGCAATTCGTTGGCAAACACGGTCACCTGGCCGCGCACGGCGCGGGCGTTGCCGCGGGCCAGAAAAATCAGATTTTCCTGCTGCCATTCGATGCCGTTGTCGGCGAAGATTTCGATGGGCTGATCGGAATCGCCCTGGCCGAAGTTGAGGCTCTGGGCCAACGCCCCGGAAGCAGGGGCCAGTCCCGCCGCCAACATTGCCGCGATCAGGCCCCCCCGCAGCAGGGCCGCCGGAGAAAATTTTATCCTGGCGCCCGTCATCGGGGTAGTTTCCCCGGCCCCGAATAAATCACCAGTTTCGATTTGCCGGTAAAAACTATGGTCTTGCCCTTGTCGATCAGGCGGAAACCTTCGCCCTGCATTTCGCCGAACGGGCCCTGTCCGCGAACCGGTTTCGATCCCCTGGCCAGGCCCTTTTTAAGATCGATTTTCGCCTGCGTGGTCTGAAATTCATATCCCGAATCATGAAACAGATTGACGGCCCCGGTCAGGTCGAGGGTGCTTTTCGCTTGTCTGAAAATTCCGTTTTTGGCCGTTAACACCAGCCATGTCCCGTCTTCCAGGGTGATGTCGGCCTTGGGCATTTCAAGTTCCACGCCGGGCGTGCCGACGGCCAGTTTGCGGGCCAGATCGGCGGTGATGGAATAGGCCTGGTTTTCCTCGTCGATCCCCAGATAGCGCGGATTGACCATGGACGGGTCTGCGTTCTGGCTGGCGTTCAGGGCCGCGAAACTGAGGCGGAAGCGGAGGTCTTCGGAGCGCAGGTAAGGCCACACCAGAATCGACATAATCAGCAACGCCGCCACCACCGGCAGCAGGACCTTCATCATCTGGACGAACCGGCTATACCATTTGTAGCCCCGTGGCCGCGTCCGGTTTTCCATGATCAGGCCCCGATGACGGCCCTGTTTCCGCCTGGGCCGGACGGGGCCGGGGGATTCCTCCGCGGTCGACGCGGAAAAAATCGCGGCGGTCTCAAATCCGGGAGTTTCGGCGGTGCTCATGGTTCCGGCCCAGGGCTAATGGATAGACTCTAACATATGGGACCCGCAGGCCGGCTCCCCAAGCCCTCCGGACGCATTGACCGATACTTGTGATACGCAAGCATCACCGCGCATCGGCCGCCTTTCCGGATGAATTTGGGGAGCCGTCGTAGGGGTGCCATATGTCAGATTCTATCCAAAAAAGATCAGGCCACGCCAGCCCGCAGGCAATCGTGGATATGCAGAATGCCGACCGGACAGTCGTCCTTGGTAACGAAAATGTTGGTGATGGCGCGAACATTCATGATCCCCAACGCCACGCTTACCAGCATTTCCGGATTGATCGCCTGCGCCCCTTTGGTCATCACTTCGCTGGTTTTCTTGGCAATAAGTTCGTGGCTCATGTGGCGGCGCAGGTCGCCGTCCGTGATCACGCCCAGCAGCACGCCGTCGGGCCCTACAATGCCGACGCAGCCAAAGCTCTTGGCGCTCATTTCAATCAGGGCTTCGGACATCAGGGCGTCCTGATCAATCAGGGGCAATTTCTCGCCCGAATGCATGATGTCGGACACCTTGATCAACCGGCGGCCCAGCTTGCCGCCCGGGTGCAGGACATGAAATTCATCCGGCGAGAACCCCTTGCGTTCCAGCAACGCCACCGAAATGGCGTCGCCCAGGGCCAGCATCACCGTCGTCGAGGTCGTCGGCGCCAGTCCCATCGGGCAGGCTTCCTCAATATTGGGCAGGATCAGGGCCACGTCGGCGGCTTTGGCAAGGGCGCTGTCCTTGCCTCCGGTGACGCCGATCAGGGGAATCTCGAACCGCTTGGCATAGTCTGCAATATCGGCCAGTTCCGTCGTCTCTCCGGAATTGGAAAAGGCGAGCACGGCGTCATCGATGGTAATCATGCCCAGGTCGCCGTGCGACGCCTCGGCCGGATGAACGAAAAACGCCGGCGTTCCGGTTGACGACAGTGTGGACGCGATCTTATGGCCGATATGGCCGCTTTTGCCCATTCCGGTGACGACAACGCGACCGGTCACCCCGGCCAGGATATCCAGGGTCCGGCAAAAGGGCCCGCCCAGACTGTCGGCCAGGGCGGCCAGGGCCTTGGCTTCGATAGCCAGTACACGTTTCGCCGAAACGATATCCGCTTGCGTGGCGACATCTTGTACATCAGAGTCTGATTTTGACATGGTGGGGCGTGAACTCATCAATGAACGGTGCTCCGGGTTGGATTATGCTGCCTGAATCTTGTTTGGTGCCCAGGTCAGCACCCGGGACGGTTTCGGGAAGACCAATGTTCGAGGCTATGGCAAAAGGGCAAATAAAACCTTAATCCCCAAAGCCAACTGTCCTCGGTTAGTGGATAGAATCCAACACAGGACACCCCCTCCGGCGGCTTCCCAAGCGCGCCGAACGCGGTGCCCGATATTCGTGATGCGCCGCATCGCCGCGCATCGGGCGCTTTTCCGGAGGAACTTGGGAAGCCGTCCTATGGGGGCCCTCTTTTAGATTCTGTCCGCCAGTATGCGCCCCTACCCGGGGGAAAACAACAAAACCCAGAGATGTAAGGCAAACCGGAGTTGGCGGATTGGCGGCAATTATCCCCCGGGCCGCCGCGCCGCGTTTGTCAATGGGAGAAAATATCCTCTTCCCCCCAACCGGCCAGATCCAGGTCGGCGCGGGTGGGCAGAAAATCGAAGCACGCCCGGGCCAGTTCGTCGCGGCCTTCGCGGTTAAGCATTTTGTCCAGTTTGAGCCGGATTTCGTGCAGATACAGCACGTCGGCGGCGGCATATTCGATCTGTTGGGGGGACAGCGTTTCCGCCGCCCAGTCGGACGATTGCTGGTCCTTGTTCATTTCCACACCCACCAGTTCGCGGCAAACGTCCTTGAGGCCGTGGCTGGAGGTGTAGGTCCGGGCCAACCGGGACGCGATCTTGGTGCAATACACCGGGGCGCAGGCAACGCCCAGGTATTTTAAGATCGTCGCTATGTCGAAACGGGCGTAATGAAAGATCTTGGTCACTCCGGGATCGACCATCAGCGCCCTGAGATTATCGGCCTTGGTGTAATCGGCGCCGGGAAACTGAACCAGATGGCATACCCCGCCGCCGGCGGAAACCTGGACAACGCAAAGCCGGTCGCGGTGGGGTTTCAATCCGAGGGTTTCCGTATCCACGGCGACGCTGGACCCGAAGTCCAATCCGCCGGGAAGGTCGCCTTGATGAACCTCGATGGACTTTGCTTTACTTTTCAATGGTCCGCCCCCCTTAAAAAAATGGTGCCCAGGAGAAGACTCGAACTTCCACGATCTTGCGATCACTGACACCTGAAGCCAGCGCGTCTACCAATTCCGCCACCTGGGCATTAGGAAAACCAGCGTCTCAAATGGTTGACCGGGACAGTCGATAATCCGCACGGGCTGAGATGTCAACCATCACCAAGGTTGACGGTTTTTCTT
>JAESSX010000233.1 GCA_016763915.1 Rhodospirillales bacterium | reverse complement strand
TAACTATGCCCAGTCTCAGGGCGCCTCAATGGTGATTTACCGGGGTCCGATCAAGGTCTGACGCTTTTGTTGGAACCGCAGCCCGGCCGCCAAGGTCGGTTGCGGTTCCTTCCTCCCTGCTATCTTTTCCATGCTTGCTGGTTTATCCATTGCAGGCCGAGCGTGCTTTGAGGAGTCCGATAATATGCCCGCGAAAAAGATCGATCCCACTCTCGATCCCAAGCAGTACACGATCAACGACGAGCCCTATTACCTGCCGGTCAGCGACGAGGTGACCTTGTACGAGGCCGCCTACGGCGCGCGCATTCCGGTGATGCTCAAAGGCCCGACCGGTTGCGGCAAATCGCGGTTTGTCGAATACATGGCGTGGAAGCTGAAAAAGCCGCTGATTACGGTGGCCTGCAACGAAGACATGACGGCGTCGGATCTGGTCGGCCGCTTCCTGCTCGACATCAACGGCACCCGCTGGCAGGACGGGCCGCTGACCGTGGCCGCGCGGATCGGCGCCATTTGCTATCTCGACGAAGTGGTCGAGGCCCGCCAGGACACCACCGTCGTCATTCATCCGCTGACCGACCACCGCCGTGTCCTGCCGCTGGAAAAAAATGGCGAGGTGGTCAAGGCCCATGAGGATTTCCAGATCGTCATTTCCTACAACCCCGGCTACCAGAGCCTGATGAAGGATCTCAAGCAATCGACCAAGCAACGCTTCGTTGCGCTTGATTTCGACTACCCGGAAGACGCCACCGAAACCGAAATCGTCGCCCACGAAGCCGGTATCGACGCCGAGTTGGCTGCCAAGCTGGTGCAGGTGGCGCTGCGGTCGCGCAATCTCAAGGGACACGGACTGGACGAAGGTATGTCGACCCGCCTGTTGGTCTATGCCGGGCAACTGATCCAAAAAGGCATCGATCCCGAAGCGGCCTGCAAGATGGCGCTGGTGTGCCCGCTGACCGACGATCCGGATATGCGCGACACCCTGGACGCCGCCGTCGGAACCTATTTCTGAACGACATTTAAGGAATCCTCCCATGAGCCGGGTTGAATTCATCGAATACCTGAGCTGTCTGTCGGACGACCATCCGCATCTGGAAGCGCTGGAATCGTCCTACCAGGAAGCCGCGCGCGTTTTGTCGCCGCGGGGGCTCGCGAATTACCTGGAGGGTGTCAGGGCCATGTGCGCGCTCGGGCGCGGCGAGGACCTGATCCTCGGTTATATCCAGGAAATGCCGCTGGTCGCCAAGGAAGTCGGCGAAGACATCATTCCCGAAGTGGTGCGCGCCGTGATGATGTTGTCGTCGCACACGTCGGGCACGGTCCTCACCCTGTTGATGAGCAACCTGCCGCTGGCCGCCCAGCGCCTGGGCGACGCCCAGATGATGACCGATTTTCTGGGCCTCATCCATGTCCTCGCCGGCAAGGCGCCGCGGGGCCTGCGGCCGATGACGGAAAACCTGGAAGAGCTTCTGGGCAAGCTGACGCTCGGTGGTCTACGCCGGTGGGCCTTGTGGGGAGCCCAGGCCCACCAACGCGACCTGGACGGGCAGATGGCCTATTTCGGGCTGAAAAGCGAATCCTCGCGAGCGGTGCTGCAGAAGGAACGGCGCGGCACCCTGTTCGTCGACAACCAGCGCAAATTGAATTTTTATCTGCGCGCCCTTTGGGGCCGGGCCTTCTTCATGAAGCCGACATCCGGGGATTATGAATCGCGCCGGGGAATGCAGCCCTTCGTCGAGGACTGGTTCATCCACCTGCCCGACGCCTTCGATGACTTCCACGGCATCACTGGCATGGAAACCTATCGCGCCGCCGCCGCCCATGCCGCCGCCCACCTGGTGTACACGGACACCGACATCTCGGCCCAACAGTTGACGGCTGTCCACATGCGCTGCATCGATGTGTTCGAGGACGCCCGCATCGAACACCTTGCCATTGCCGATTTCCCGGGACTGAAAAAGCTGTGGGGCGGGTTCTTCAGCGCGCCGCCGGAGCAAGACGCCGAAGACCTCCATCCGGCCATGGACCTGATGGTGCGCATGGCGCGCGCCCTGATCGATGACGATTACCGGGACGCCGACGCCGAAATCAATGCCCAGGCCGCCGATTTCAAGGCGGCCCTGTGCGACCGGTCGCGGGACAATCAAATCGCCTGGGACGCCGGCATGACGTTTTATCATCTGCTTGTTCGCGAGGGCGTTCCGTCGTTGCGCGCGGTGTCCGCCTTTCCCATCCCCTACCGCGACGACAACCGCTATGTCTGGGGCTTCGACGAGGTATCGTTCCGCGAGCTGGGGGCCGATTTCCTGCCCGCCTCCCAGGGCCAGGTGCGCCGCACCGTCGGCCTGATGGAATTCGTCAACGAACTCGATGTCGAGACGGCGGGCGACGATGCCCAGGAAATCTGGACGCTTGAGACGGAATTGTTCCCCTACGAGGACATGGGCGTCTCGTTCAATGAAATGGAGGGGAAAGAGGTCGTTTCGGTGCCCTACCATTACAACGAGTGGGATTATCACATTCAGCTTCACCGGCCGGACTGGGCGACGGTCACCGAAGTGTCCCAGGGCCGTGGCGACCCGGAGTCCATGGATGAGATTCTCATCAAGCACCGGCCGATCGCGCAGCGTATCCGCCACCTGATCGACGCCCTGCAGCCGCAAGGAATCGTGCGCCGGCGCGGCTTTGAGGACGGCGAGGAAATCGACCTTAACGCCGCCGTCCGCGCGATGATCGACATCCGCCGCGGCGTTATGCCCGACCCGCGCATCGGTATCCGCATCACCCGCCATGTCCGCGACCTGGCCGTGGTCATTCTGCTCGACCTGTCGGAATCCACCAACGAGCCCATCGACAAGGACGACGAGGACGGCCCGACGATTTTGTCCCTGACCCGGGAATCGACGGGTCTGCTGGCGTGGGCGATTGATTCCATCGGCGATACGTTCGCGGTTCACGGATTTGCCTCGGACGGACGCCACGACGTGCGGTACCATCGCTTCAAGAATTTCGACGAACCCTATGACGACGTCGCCAAGGCGCGTCTGGCGGGCATGACGGGCGGGCTGTCGACGCGCATGGGGGCGGCGCTGCGCCACGCCGGCTGGCATCTGAACCAGCAACCGGCGACCAAGCGTCTGGTGCTGCTGATTACCGATGGCGCGCCCGCCGACATCGATGAGCGTGATCCGCAGTATTTGCGCCATGACGCCAAGAAAGCGGTCGAGGACCTGGCCGCTCAAGGGGTATATACGTATTGCCTGACCCTCGATGCGGACGCCGACCGGTACGTCGCCAGAATTTTCGGGGAAAACCGGTATTCCATCGTCGACCGGGTCGAAAAACTCCCCGAACGGCTGCCCGCCGTTTTCGCCGCGCTGACCGGATAATACCGGAAACAAAGAACATGAGCCTGGACATGGACAGCCGTCTCGCCGATATGCCGATCATGGCGCAACGCCCCGATCACATAGACGCGGCGTCCTTCAATGTGTGGCGGCGCGCGCGTCGCCGTTGGGGCAGCCCCATGCGGCTGGAAGGCCTGGGGCTGAAGCAGATGGAGATGATCCTGTGCGACCGGTACTGGGTCTGCGTGGATTCCTTCCAGCATGACTGCCCGGTCCTGGCCTGGGTCGATATAGTGGATTCCCACCGGGACTCCCTGCACAAGCCCATTGCGTGCACACTGAACTATTATCACTTCGCCGCGTCCGCCCTCAGGGAGCCTGTCCTGAAAGCCATGCAGGGCGCGCTCAACCAACGTCTGAAAGCCGAACCATGAATGACAAGCCGATCCGCTACGTAGGGATCAACAATGAAATCAACGGCGCCATGACCGATACCGCCAAGATCATCCGCGACGCCTGGACCTTCGGCCTCATCCCGGAAACCGAAACCTGCGAGAATTGGGTGGCGGGGGAACTCCAGACCCTGTGGGACAAGGTCAACGCCCGGTGGGCGGAATACGGATTCAAGGTCGCGGCGCTGCCGCCGGACATCCGCGAGCGTTTCGACCGCATTCAGGACGACGCCGTCAAACAGGCGCGCAAATCGGGCTGGAATCCGGACCTGGATATTCAGGAAGACTCTTAAGCCGAATAGATGTCCCGGTCGCGGTGATAGGCTAGCGTAAAATCATCCAGCATCCGGGCCGCCCCGGCGTCGAAATCGGCGCGCTGCATCAAGGCCTTGGTGACGAAGGCGGCAAACGTGACGGCTTCGCCCTTGCCGCGCAATCGAAAGACGCCGGCGAAATCATCCAGTTCTTCGTGGGTTTGTTTCTTTGCCATCACGTTGAGCTGATGTTTCACCAGCCGGTTCTTGCGGCGCCATTTATTTTGCGAGGCTGCGGTCGCCATGTCGGAAATCCTCTACTAGTAGATTTTGCGGGACACAGGCTACTAGTAGATAAACGCCGTGTCTACAAAATTTCAATGAAATTGGTGTCTAGGGCATTTCCGGTTCACATTGGTTCACTGGAAATAGCTCTTTGTTTTTACCGCAAATTCGTCGTCGCAAATGAACCCATTTGCTCGG
>JAESSX010000232.1 GCA_016763915.1 Rhodospirillales bacterium | reverse complement strand
TGGTGGATCAGAAAATGAATGACGGCATCCCCGTGCCGTTTTTCGGGCGTGATGTAATGACGGCTCCCGCCCTGGCGGAACTGGCGCTTCGGTATGACTGTCCGGTGGTGCCGGCGCGCATTACACGTCTTAAAGGGGCGCGGTTCCGGCTGATGGCTCTGGCGCCGCTGGAGCTGATCCGGACCGGCGACCATAAAGCCGACGTTGCCGCCAACATGGCCCAAGTCAACGCCCTGATTGAACAATGGGTGCGCGATACGCCGGAACAATGGCTATGGCTGCACAACCGTTGGCCGGGCGGATGAGCGATTTAAAAAACGACCGGTCGAGTTAGTTTTCGTCGTCCGATTTGGGAGTTTCCGGCGCCGGGTTTTCGGCGATGGACTGGTCCGTCCCTTGGTCGTTCTCAACGGAAAGCGATTTCTGGCTTTCGCAGTCACCCCAGCCCCAGTTCGGTTCAGCGGCTACCGGGCCGGAAAAGGCGAAGAGAGCGGCGACGAAAGCGGCGAGAGAAAATTTGACCATCATGCTGATCCCTGTATGAAGAAGTGGGTCGCCAAACAACTATACAGACTTACCCGGTTTTCCACAACTCAGCCGCCCTTCGTTTTAGCGGACGCCGACATCGGCCCGACCACCAGGGACGGGTCCAGATGCACGTCGAACAGGCTGAGCCCCCAGTGCAGATGCGGTCCGGTGACGCGGCCGGTCTTGCCGACGGCGCCGATGGGCGTTCCTTTTGAAACCCGCTGGCCATCACGCACCAGAATCTTGTCCATGTGCACATAGACCGAAGACAACCCATGACCATGATCGATCATCACGGTTTTGCCGGTGTAGAACATGTCCGGATGGACCAGAGCAACGGTACCGTCGGCGGCGGCGGTGACGGGTGCGCCGTGGGGGGCGGCGACATCGACGCCGTTGTGGGGGTTTTTGGGTTTGCCGTTGAGAATCCGCTGGCTGCCGAAGACGCCTGAAAGCGGGCCCGTGGCGGGCCATTGGAAGCCCGAGGCGAATCCGGTGACGGGGGTGTCCCGTCGGCGTACCCCGGCGATTTTGGCATTGTCGTTTTTGATCCGCGCAAGGTCTTCGGGTATGGGCGTGACTTTTCGCGACGGCAATCCGTTGATGCGCTGCACTTTGTAGTCCCGCTGTTTGATCGGAAGACTCTTTCGGGTTTCGCCGCCGCCGGGGTAGCGGATGCGGAGGGTGGCTGTCGGCTTGGCATCGCGGGCGAAACCGATCAGGAACACGCCCCGCTCCGACACACGAACGTCGCGCCCATTGACGGTAACGCGCGCCCCGGGCTCGGTGCGGCCGGTCACCAGGCCGCCCTGCACCAACGGCCCATCGAGACGGAGGTCGCCTGCCGCGTTCACCCCTGGTGCCAGGGCGGCGGCCAGAACCCCCGTCATCAGGTATGAAGCGGCGATCCTCGATAGCGTCACAACAACGTCCCCTGCGGATCGTCTCCGTCTTTTCGTTGTTTTGGCTTGCCGGGTTTGCGGACCGGGGCGGCGCCGTTCACGGTGGCGCCGGTCACGCCGTCCTTAAAACGCATGGAAACAGGCATTCCGGGCGACAGCATCTTCACCGATGAGATCGGGCTATCCCCTTCGCCGGTGACCAGCGCAAAGCCCCGTTCCAGAACCCGCTGGTAGGAGAAACTTTCCAACAAGGCGCCGGCCTGGTTCAGGTCACCCCGGCGCTCGGCGATGAAGGATCGTCCCGCCGCACCCAGCGCGCGGACCTCACTTTTCAATTGGCGGTTGGCGTGGTCGAGTTGCTGCTGGGGTTTCGGAATTTCGGCCGCCAACCGGGCCAGTTGGGCGCGCCGGCCATCCAGCCCGACCCGGATGGCATTGCCCAGCCGTTCCGTCCGGTCGTCCAGTCGCTGGGTGAAATCTTCGACCAGCCGTCTTAAGTCCGGCAGTCCCCGGGTCGTGGCGTCGAGTTGGCGCCCGGCGTCATGGACAAGCCGGGTAACGGCGTTGACCAGACGCGCGCCGTCGTTTTCCACCTGGGCCAGCAGATCGGCCCGTACAGGCACCGCCATTTCGGCGGCCGCCGTCGGCGTCGGCGCGCGTTCATCCGCGGCGTAGTCGATCAGCGTGGTATCGGTTTCGTGACCGACGGCGGAGATCAGGGGAATGGTGCTGGCCGCCGCGGCGCGGACCACGATTTCCTCGTTAAACGCCATCAGATCTTCGAGGCTGCCGCCGCCCCTGGCCACGATCAGAACGTCCGGACGGGGCACGGTGCCCTTGGCCCGAGGCTGGCCGCCCAGCCGGTTGAAGCCTTCGATGGCGGCGGCGATTTCCTCAGGGGCGGTTTTGCCCTGGACCGTCACCGGCCATAACAGAACCCGGCGCGGGAAGCGGTCCCTGAGGCGGTGCAGGATATCGCGGAACACCGCTCCGGTTTCCGACGTCACCACGCCGATGACGTCGGGCAGAAAAGGCAGTTCCTGTTTTCTGTCTATATCGAACAGCCCTTCCGCGGCCAGCTTGCGGCGCCGGTCTTCCAGCAACTTTAACAACGCGCCTTCGCCCGCGACCTCCATGGCATCGACGATAATCTGATAGTTCGACCGCGCCGGGTAGGTGGTCAGCCGCCCCGTGACGACGACGTCGAGGCCGTCTTCGGGGGAGACCCCGAGTCGCGCCGCCGTGCCGCGCCAGCAAACCCCGTCGATGACCGCCGTCTCATCCTTCAGGGTGAAGTACAAATGGCCGGAAGCGGCCCGCTTGAATCCGGAAATTTCGCCGCGCACCCGAATCCGGCCGAAGGTGTCTTCGACGGTGCGTTTCAGCAGCGCCGAAATCTCGGCCACGCTCAGGATCGGGGGACCTTGATCACCATCAAGGCCGGTAGGAGCGTTATCGACAAAGCTGGACGAGTGATCAATCATGATGACAGTATGTATGATCCCGTTGGTTACGGAAACAAGCGCTGAATAATAAACGGACAAGCGTTGAATAATAAACGGAGAGGTCCTTTATGAAGGTTCTGGTGATCGGATCGGGCGGACGCGAACACGCCCTGTGCTGGGCTATCGCCAAGTCGCCGAAATGCGACGAGCTGTATTGCGCGCCCGGCAACGCCGGGATCGATCAGGTCGCGATTTCCGTGCCCATCGCCGCC
>JAESSX010000231.1 GCA_016763915.1 Rhodospirillales bacterium | reverse complement strand
ATGATCAAGATCATCAACATCGTCGCCATCCTGTTGCTGGCGGTCTTGTCCAAAGGGTGGTGAGCGAGGGGCAGGAGAGGGATTAGGGGCGCCGGAAGCCCTTATTCTTCTGCCTTTTTGGTGTTGGCCTTCTTGAACCGGCCCAGGTTGCCGATCATTTGTTCCAGAACGGTCATTTCGTTGCCGTGGGTCGGCGTCTTACGGGCCACGGGAATGATCTTCTGGCCCTTTTCCAGCCCCAGGGTATCGATTTTGACGACAATGCCTTTCTTGTCGAAAGACACCACGACGATCTGCCTTTCCGTGACCTTGGGCTCAAAAAAGGCAAAAGTTTCGATCCGTTGTGAAATATAATACCAGGTATCGCTGCCGAAGGGAGTGATGCTGGAAGGAGAGCCCAGGATTTCCGCTACTTCTTCACGGGATTGTTCTCCGGGGCGAATTTCGACGACCCTTTCGGGGTCAAGAAGGTTGCCCCGGGTGTTTTTCCGGCTTTCGCAAGCGGACAGGCTTAGGGCCAGCAGGCTGACTCCCAGGAAAAGGTGACATATTTTGAAAATCCGGCGTTTATTCACCAACTTACATCCTCGATTCCCCAACGGGACGATTCTCACCTTCCAGAAGGGTTTAAGGGGCCTGAACTTTCGGAAAAATGCACCTCAAGGCGGCTTTTGTCAATTGCCGGCTCGTAATCGTCTCGATATATGGAAATAACAATGTTCGGTTTATTCGGTAAAAATAAATTCAGGGAAACGACGCAAGGAATCTACACAACCATCGTCGAACAGTCGCGCCAACCTGGTTTCTATATAAACTGCGGTGTTCCCGATACGCCGGAAGGGCGATTTGACATGATCGTGGTTCACACCTTTCTGGTTATCAGGTTGCTCAAGGACAAAACCGGCGAAGCCGCCGATCTGGCCCAGGCGATTTTCGACCTGTTGTTCTCCGACATGGATCAGAACCTGCGCGAAATGGGCACCGGAGACATGGGCGTCGGGAAAAAAATCAAGGCCATGGCCGAAGCCTTTTACGGCCGCCTCAAAGCCTATGAAGACGGATTGACGGGCGAAGGGTCGCTTGAAGAAGCCCTGGACCGCAATCTTTACCGCAACACCACCCCCTTACCGGCCCATATCGAGGCCTTTGCCCTGTACATGCGCCGGGAAGCGCGCCAATTGGAGGAAAGGACCGTCCCTAAACTGTTGGCGGGGGATATTACCTTCGGTCCTGTTCCCCCCGTTTCGGATGAAAGTAATGACAGATAAAATTCTGTATGAGTTTTCCCGTCCCATTGTGCCGGGTTCCGTCGGCGAACAAGGACGTTCCATGGTGATTGAGGCGACCGCGGAAGAGTGCTCCCGGCTGGCCCGGCGGCTCGGCCTGGTCGCGATCCGGTCGCTGTCCGCAGAGCTCAACCTGTCCCCCCGGGAAAACGGCCGGCTAATTTATCTGCAAGGCACTTTTATCGCCGATGTGAAGCAAACCTGCGTGGTCACTTTAGAGTCCATGGACTCCACCCTTGAAGGAACCCTGGACCTTCTGTATGACAGCACCCTGAAAGGCCCCGGAGAGGAACTTGAAAGTTTCGATATTGACGGCGATGTCGTCGACGAAGCCCCCCCGGAGCCTTTGAAGGATGGCCATATCGACCTCGGCGAGGCCGTGGCAGAACAACTGGCTTTGGAAATCGACCCGTTTCCCCGCAAGCCCGGGGTTTCGTTTGAAGCCTATAGCAGCGCTCCGAAAAGCGGACAAACCCCTGCTCAAAACGGCGAAAACGGAACCGGACCCTTCGCGGATCTGGCGGCGTTGAAGGAAAAGCTGAAAAAATGAAGATGGAATAATTGTAAGTTTCTTGCCCACGGGCAGTTAATCGGTATAAGTAAGCTCGCGCCAAAGAGGGCGCCCCTGATTGAGGTATCTATAGATGGCAGTCCCTAAGAAAAAAATTTCCAAATCCCGACGCAATATGCGGCGCGCACATGATTCCCTGCCTTCCTCCACCAACGAGGAATGCCCGAATTGCGGCGAACAGAAACGGCCCCACCACATCTGCAAATCCTGCGGCTATTACAACAGCCGCGAGGTTGTGGAAGCGGAAGACGCAGCTTAGTTTTTTTGTGGGCCACATGCCTCTTTCCATGTGCCGGCCCGAAGGAAGGCCCTTTTGACAGAGTCCTTGACGCTTTCCATAGACGCCATGGGTGGCGACAACGCGCCTGAAATGGTCATCGAAGGCATAGAAGTCTCGATGGATCGTTTGTCACAGGTGAAATTCCTGTTGTTCGGGGATCAGGCGAAGCTGGCGCCGTTGCTGGAGCAGCATCCGCGTGCGGCCGCGGTTTCGGAAATTCGCCATACCGACGAGGCCATTACCAATGACCAGAAGGTTTCCTCGGCCCTTAGGGCCGGGCGAAATTCCTCCATGCGCCTCGCCATCGATGCCGTCAATACGGGCGAGGCCGCGGGCGTAATTTCTGCCGGCAACACCGGCGCCTTGATGGCAATGGCCAAATTCGTACTCAAGACGCTGCCCGGCATCGACCGGCCGGCCATTGCCGCCTATTACCCGACCCAGCGCGGGGAAAGCGTCATGCTTGACCTCGGCGCCAATGTCGATTGTGACGCCGACAACCTGGTCCAGTTCGCGGTCATGGGCGAAGTCTTTGCGCGCAACGTGCTTGGATTGGAGAACCCCTCCATCGGCATTCTCAACGTCGGCGCCGAAAACCTGAAAGGCAACGAAGCCGTGAAAAAGGCTTCCATGATGCTGCAGGAAACCACATTGCCGATCAAATTCCACGGTTTCATCGAAGGCGATGACATCGGAGCCGGCACCGTCGATGTCGTCGTTACCGACGGCTTTACCGGCAACATCGCGCTCAAGACATCCGAAGGCACGGCCAAAATGTTCGGCCAGTTCCTCAAACAGGCGCTTTCGGAATCCATGATGTCCAAATTCGGCGCCTTGCTGGCCCGAAGCGCCCTGAAGAAATTCAAGATGCGGGTCGATCCCAGACTTTACAACGGCGCCATGTTCCTTGGGCTCAACGGCATTTGCATAAAAAGCCACGGCGGCACCGATTCCTTCGGCTTCGCCAACGCCATCCATGTCGCCATTGAAATGATCACCCATTCCTTCAACGAGGGAATCAAGCAGGATTATGCGCTACTATCCGGACATTCGCCGGATTTAATAGAAATCGTTGGAGGAAAATGAACATACGATCAGAAATCGTCGGCTGCGGGTCCTATCTGCCTGAGCGCGTGGTTACCAATGCCGAGCTTTCCACCCGGCTGGATACCACGGATGAATGGATTCAGACGCGCACCGGCATTCGCCAACGGCATCTGGCGGCGGACGGGGAACTGACGTCCGATCTGGCGCTCAAGGCCGCCGAACGCGCCCTCGAACACGCCGGGATCCTGGCCGCCGAGGTCGACATGGTGGTGCTGGCGACGACAACCCCGGACAATACCTTTCCGGCGACGGCAACCAAGGTGCAAAACCGCCTCGGCATGGTCAACGGAGCCGCCTTCGACATCCAGGCCGTATGCTCGGGCTTTGTCTTCGGGCTGTCGATCGCCGACAACTTCATCAAAACCGGCCAGTGCAAGACCGTCCTGCTGATCGGCGCCGAAACCTTTTCGCGGATTCTGGACTGGGAAGACCGTACGACCTGCGTGCTGTTCGGCGACGGCGCCGGGGCGGTGGTGTTGCGCGCCGCGGAAAACCATCCTGACGCCAACCCGGGGGAAACCGGTCACAACCGTGGTCCCGGCATCCTGTCGACCCATCTGCATTCGGACGGCGCCAGCAACGATTTGCTTTATGTCGATGGCGGACCGTCTTCGACCCAGACCGTCGGCCATGTCCGGATGAACGGCCGCGAGGTTTTCCGTCATGCCGTCAAAAACCTGACGTCGATTGTCGAAGAAGCGCTCGAAGCCAACGGCTTGTGCCCCGATGATATCGACTGGGTTGTTCCCCATCAGGCCAACAAACGCATTCTCGACGGCACGGCCCGGAAGCTGGGCCTGCCGGTCGAAAAGTTCGTCATCACCGTTGACCGCCACGCCAATACTTCCGCCGCCTCCATCCCCCTGGCCCTGGACGAAGCCGTCCGCGACGGCCGCATTAAAAAGGGCGACCTGGTTTTGCTGGAAGCTATGGGCGGCGGGCTGACCTGGGGCGCCGGACTGGTGCGCTGGTAAAAACCGGGGCATATCCCACCATCCCTTTGATATTGACGGATTTCTCCCGTAACGGTACCCTGTTTAAGCAGGTTCCAACTGGGGGTCTTACGGCGTGTCTGGAAAAACGGTAACGCGCGCACAACTAGGAGAGGCCGTCTATCAGGAGGTAGGCCTGTCCAGAAACGAATCTGCGGAACTCCTGGAATCCGTACTGGCGGAAATGTCGTCGGCTCTGGCCCGTGGCGAAACCGTCAAGATTTCGTCCTTCGGCAGTTTCTCGGTCCGTCAGAAAGGCCAGCGCATCGGGCGCAATCCCAAAACCGGCGAGGAAGTTCCGATATTGCCGCGCAAGGTGCTGGTGTTCCGCCCCTCACAGGTTTTGAAAAGCCGGATCAACGAACGCATTCCTGCCGAGGGCACGTCTTAGACATGACGGAAACGGGCGAAAATCCTGCCCATTCCCAAAGGCCGTCTAAATCCGCCCAGGCCTTCCTAACGATCAGCGAAGTCGCCTTGGAACTGGATTTACCGCAACACGTCCTGCGGTTCTGGGAAACCAAGTTCACCTACGTCAAACCGATGAAGCGGGGCGGGGGGCGGCGCTATTACCGGCCCGAAGACGTCGCCCTGCTCAACCAAATCCGCGCCCTTCTTTACGATGCCGGCTATACCATCAAGGGCGTTCAGAAACTTCTTCGCCAAGGCGGCGGTAAGCTGGCGGCGACGCCCGATGCGGCGCAGGCAGACCCTTCCCGGCAATCTTCCATCCCGCCGGCGGATAGGAAAGACCGCGACGAATTGCAAAGTATCCTCGGGGAACTGGAAGACATCCGCGCCGAACTGATGGGCCCCAACGCCTGAGCCGAAAAAAAAACGAAGAATATTTACCGCCGGACCCGGCAAGTTGTTGCCCGGGGGCGGCCCGGTCTCTATAGTTCGCCCGTTCCGGGTAAGACCCGCCGGAACCATGGACGGAGCGTGGCGCAGCCTGGTAGCGCACTTCACTGGGGGTGAAGGGGTCGTAGGTTCAAATCCTATCGCTCCGACCAACTTTCTCTAGGGAAACTCAAGGCTTCAAGCCGCTCGGCAATTTCGTCGGGCGGTGCATGACCCTTAGCGGACATTTGCGCATCGGGGCTCCCCGGCAATTTCCAGAAACCCTTCACAGCAAAATCTGTTCGCGAATCCCTATTGGGCTATACCCCGACCGCCGCGAGGTGAGGGCCATGCTATGGCGAAAAGCCCGGGTGGCGGGGCTTATCCTTAGCCTTGGCGTGGTGTACAATGGTTCCATGACTTCGTGGAAATGGATCGCCGTTACCGCGCTGGCTTTTTTCACCGCCCCGGCCCTTGCCGATTCGGCCGGCAAGAGTCGCGTCGTCATCGATCAGCGGTCCGGCACCGTCGTCATCACCGACGACGTGCGCATCAGCACCGTTGCCGTGACGGTGGGTGGGCTCGTGATCCGTACCCGGGAAACCACCGGGGTGTCCCATCCCGGCCCCTTTGCCCGGGCCGGGGAGAGCGTGGCGGTGCCCCGCACCCGCACCCGCATCGAGGGGGGGAAGGGGAGGCGGCTGGTGGTGGTACCGGCGAACGTCACCCTGCGTGAACTCGTGAACCGCCTCAACGGGCTCGGCCTCGGCTCTCGCGACCTCATCGGCGTGCTGCAGGCGATCAAGGCGTCTGGCGCGCTTCAGGCCGAGATCATGGTCAGGTGAGGGCCGGTTTATCGGGCCAGCACCACGTTCCGGCGTCCTGGTCCCGGCACCTCCCGCGACCCCGGCCCTGGATCGT
>JAESSX010000001.1 GCA_016763915.1 Rhodospirillales bacterium | reverse complement strand
GTTCCAGCAGGCGGAAGCGCTGCTTGAGCCGGCGCAGACGCCGCGCCGCGTCCAGGTCGCCGGAGAGATAGACCGACAGGCACAGCTTGAGGCTGTCGACCAGCAGCCGGTGCAGGGCGGAAAGTTCGTCCACCCCGGAAGCCGAAAAGGAACGGCGGGCGGCGATCTTCTTGCGGTGGTGCTGCTGGTGGTGCCGGCGGCGCTGTCGCTGGCCGCCATAGTGTCGCTGGAATCCGCGCTGACGCTGTCGGCCCTGGACGAGATTACCGGCCGGCGCACCGATTCCAACCGCGAGATCGCCGGCCATGGTCTCGGCAACATGGCGGCATCGTTAATCGGCGGCGTGATCGGCTCGGGCGCCATGCTCCGGTCCCGGCCGGGTTTCGACGCCGGCGGGCGGACGCCGGCCATGGGCATCTTCCTCAGCCTCATCCTGTTGGCCATCGTCCTGGGTCTGGCCGACCTTATCCAGTTCATTCCGCGCGCCGTCATCGCCGGCATGATCCTGGTCATCGGCTTTCAGAGCTTCGACCGTTGGTCGTTCGGGCTTTTTGGGCGTTTCTTCACCGGCTCTTTAAAGACGCGCATGGCTTCCCTGGCCGATGTCTTCATTATCGTTCTTGTGGTGGCGATCGCCTTGACCTTCGACCTGATCGCCGCGGTCGGGGCCGGGATCGTGGTTTCCGTGGTTGTTTTCGTATCGCGCATGAGCCGCTCCCTGGTCAGGCGCGAATTCCGCGGGCCGGCCATTCATTCAAAAAGCGTGTCGAGCGACCAGCGCCAATTGGTGCTCCGGGAATGCGGCCATCGCATCGCCGTCCTCGAACTGGACGGCGCCATCTTCTTCGGCACGGCGGAGGGGCTGGAGGACCGTGTCCATAAGCTGGCCGGCGACGGCGTCAGCCATGTGGTCCTGGACATGAAGCGGGTCAAATACATCGACAGCACGGGGGCGTTCGTGCTGCAACGCATTCACCGGAATCTGTCGCAACAAGGCGGCATCCTGGCGCTAAGCTACGTGCTCCCCGAGCGGCGCAAGGAAAACCGGTATTACACCGGCTCCGAGCGCCGCCTGACCTCTCCCCTGCGCCTGATCTGGAAGGCTCTGCAGGACTCGGGCACGGTGGACGTCCTCGGCAAACAGGCCTTTTACACCGATACCGACAGTGCCCTGGCCTACTGCGAGAACAACCTGATCGAGGCCGGCGACCACGGGACCGGGGGGGCAAGATTAAACGGCGCCCCGGCAATCCTGAACGGTCTGTCCGGCGCTGAAATCCGGCAGATTCGCCGCCTGTTCACGCGCCACTTCTATCCCGCCGGCGAGACCATCTTTCAACAGGGCGATGCCGGCGACGCGCTCTACTACATCACCCGGGGCCGTGCCGACATCTACGTCAGGGTAACGGAATCGGGTTACAACAAACGTCTGCAGGCGATGTTGCAGGGCGCCGTCTTTGGCGAAATGGCGCTTCTCGACAACCAGCCGAGGGCGGCCAGCGTCGTCGCCGTCCAGGACACCGTCTGTTATCGTCTCGGGACCGAGGCCTTCGAACGCCTGAAAACGACCGACCACAAAGTCGCGCTCAAACTGTTCAACAACGTCTGCGTCATGTTCTCTCAACGCCTGCGTTCGTCCAATGCGATGATCGAGGAGTTGGAAAAGTAACGCCAGCCCGTCGTTGCGCCGCCGCTTGCGGTCACTGTCGGAGGCGCCACTCCCAAGGCGGCACGAACCGGCCCCGCCACAAGCCCCGCCCGGCCTTGCGGGCGGTTTGTTACGTAACCGCATAGGCTTCCGATTGACCGGGGATCGCCAGCGCCCAGCCGGTGTGCACCATATTGCGCCCGACATCGAAGCCGTCGGCGGTACATAGCGCCACCCAACTGCCGTCGTCGTTGCCCCGCCGCCGGGTACAGACCACCGGCGTCACCGCGACCAGATCGAGCAGCGCCGTCCGGGACATGTTGCCGCAGGGTATCTCCTTGTTCGGCCAGCGGCACGTCTGGTTCAGCTCGGGCGCGTCGATGCCGTACAGCTCTATCCGTTGCCCGGCGACCTCCATGGTATCGCCGGAAACCACCCGCGCCTGGCCCGAGACCTCGGCCGCCTGCGCCGCGCCGGCCATCAGTCCGGCCGCCAACAGTCCTGAAATCAATTTTGCCATGGCGTCATGGTAGCCAAGTCTGCGCCGCCCCGGAAGGTCGGATGCGTTTAACGTATGATCCTAAGAGGCCAATTCGAAATCCGCTAAAGTCGCCATCAGATGCGACCTGAAATGCCGTGTCTTTGCGGGCCGAAGGTTTTGACCGTAAATTTGCAGCGATCCTGCGGCACTTCTCCGTCACGTGCTCCTTATTTGCTCTTATCGACTCCGGAGAATCATGGCCGTAATTCCCTTTTTTTTTGTGCGTATATTGCGATTATGCCGTTCGAATATGGAAAATTCGCCGAAAAACCAGTTGCGAAGGGAAAAATAACGATTTATTTGCCATGCAGCGAGCGATGGCGCGACTACTCTAAAGGTTGTTTTTTCGGGGCTGAAAAAATAACCATATGCGAACGACATGGGGACGACTTTTCGACGCCGGGGCCGCGGGGGGCGCGCACAGGCAGGACTATTTCAGATGCTTGCCAAGAAAACCCGCGATGTCGGTCCAGTAGTCGTCCCGGAGCTGGTGGAACCAGGAATGGTTGCCCGGATAGTCGAGCCGGTATTCAAAGCCCTCGTTGGTGTCCTGCAAAACCGGAACCAGCCGCCGCGTCACCACCTTCCTGATCGAGCGCATGTCGTTTTTGCCCAGGGACAGGAACACCGGCGCCCGGATCGCCGCGATGCGGTTTCGCGCCGCCGCGTTCCTGAGCCGGTAGCCCCCGGAATCGCGGATGGAAGCCGGCGACATCAGCACCACCGCGGCGAAGCCCCGCGTTTCCGCCACCGTCCACAGGGTCACGTTGCCGCCCTCGGAAAAGCCGATCACGCCGATTTTGTCCCTCATCACGTCGTCGCGCGCGGACAAATACGCCAGCGCCGCCTTCACCGTGTCGATGCCGCGCTCGACGACCTCGGTCCAGTCCTGCTCGCTGCCGACTTTACCGCCTCTTTCAACATACGCCGTATCGGAATTGAACGGCCGGATCGGCGCCAGCGCCACATAGCCATCGTGCACCAGGGCGTCGGTGAAACGGCTGACGTCCATCTGGCCCCGGTTTTTCGAGCCTTCGTAGCCGAGATGCCGGACCCCGGTGCCGTGGTTGAAGATTACCGCCGGATGCGGCCCCGGCTCACTGGGGACGCCCAGGATCGAGCGCACCGGGGTACCGTTGACATCGAGTTCAATCCATTCCACCGCCGTCGCCGGCGCGGACCAAAAGCAGAGAAGAATAACGGCCCGGCAAAGAAAACCCCGAGCGGCTTTCGCAAGGAACATCTTGGGATACTCCTTATCCATGATCTGCCCCCACGAACGATACCACTTTTTAAGTTAGACTCGATGTCGAGAGAAGGCCTGATCCGGTCGTAGCCCATTGAACGAAGACCTGATCAGGGTAATAACAACATATAAGTACTTTACGTTCCTTTCTCTGGGGCCATACGTTGCAAGTTTCTTCGGATTTATCGCCCTAACCCTCTTTGCAATTGCAATTATCGTATTACGAAAACACCTCCGCACTATGCGACAAGCACAATAAGGAGCACCATAATGGCAAGCAGTGGCATTCCATGGATCGACAACGTATTTGATTGGTCCGTCATCGCCCTAGTTGAGTGCGCTAAGCTTCTCGGCATCACCTACGAAGAAATCAATGTCTGGCTATTCTGT
>JAESSX010000230.1 GCA_016763915.1 Rhodospirillales bacterium | reverse complement strand
CGCCATGCGGGCTTTCGTTGTATTCAGTTCCGCCGTGATGCGATCACGATCCCCATGGCCGGGGGGGAGGAAGTCCAGCTCCCGGCGTAACTTTTCATAGGTTTTTTCGTTGGCGGCTTGGTCGCTGATAATTCGTTTGAGTCCCATCGTCTTAACTCCATTGCAGACCAACACCGTGGATTTTTTGTTCCTTGGTGTTGAGGGTTTCGATTTTGTATTTCATCGACGTGCCGGAAGACGTGAGCGTGACCGTGCCGATCAGGATACGACCTGTCGAAAGGGACGCCTCTTCGGTCAGCGTAATCAAACCCCAAGTGGTGCCACCGTCGCGGGACGCATACGCCTTGAGGTCGGTGTTGAGGATGACGGCGTCCACGTCCTCCTGCCAGATGGCGCTGAAGGCTTCTGTTGGTGTGGCAAGGGCCGTGGTGGCGTTGGATATGAGGGTCATGTTGTTGGTCGTGTAGACGCCATCATCAATCTTTAACTCAATCTCACAACCCCAGTTGGTCGTATCAATGGCACCTGACACGCCGTACAGCCGATAATATCGGTAGGGTGTGGTGTTGGCTGAAAGGGTCGTATGAGTTGTCCAGCCTGAAGCACCACCAAGGACCACATTACCACCGATGTCCGTCCATGAGGTGCCGTTGTCTGACCCCTGCCATTTATAGGTTGCGTAGTTCGTTGTACCAGCGTCCTGATACCATCTGGCTTCATTGATGATCTTTTGAGCGCCAGCGCCACAATCGAACATAAGGTGTTTGTCTGCGGCGGAGCCTGAGTTGGGCGTCCATGCGTTTCGGCGGTCTGGACCCAGGCGATCTGGCGGATTTGTGATTCCGTCCAAGGCACGGCGAAACTGGCGGTCTTGATGCCGTCCCGATAGACATCGACGTAGGAGTCGGTGAAGACCAGCAGATAGACCTGTTCCGTGTTGAATTCGAAGGCAACCAGGCGGCCATTGCCGCGGGCGGTATCGATGAAACGCAGGCCGGGCCGTCGGCTGACCCCGCCCGTCGGGTGGATGAAAACATTGCGCAATTTTGCGGCGCCGTTTTCATAGGCGGTCAGGTCGCCCCGCCCAAGCAGCCGGGGAGAAATTTCGCCCGCGGTAAAACTGGTTTTATGAAGGGTCAAACGGGACATCAGCTTCGCACCTCCACTAACGAGAAATCCTCGATCCGTCCGGGGGTGTCTTGTTGGGAGTCGATCATTTTGGCGCGCCGGAATTCCTGGTCGGCCAGTTTGTGCAGGCTTTCGGACCGGCTGGTGCTTTCGGTCAGCGGAATGCAGAACTCGGCCGCCAGACGTGTAATCAGAGCCTGGTCGAAGAAAGGCGGGAATTCGGGATCGGCCGGCCGGAAGATGTAGCTGAGAACGACATCTGTGGAATCCGCATGCAGACGGGATTCGACGATCCGGTAGGACAGGCCCCTGGCGCGGCCGCCGGGACCGGCGGAAAGTGCGCGCAGAAAGTCGGCCGGCAACTGGAACGCATAGGCGAAATCGGCGACAGGTTCGACCGACAGCCGGGGCAGGACAGTCTGGGCGGTGGCGAAGCTCCAGGGATGGGCGGACAAAAGCGCGTCCCGGGTCGATGGATAGAGGTTTGCCGCGATTTCGGCTTCGGCGGTTCCTTCATCGAAAGAGGCGATGGTGTCGGCGCCGAGTTTCAGGAGTGCCCGGGATGACAGGGCAATGCTGCTGAGGGCCATGGAAAGACTCCTTTCAAAAGTTGGCAGGGAAGATTGAATAGATAATCGAAAACAAGTTAATTATTTTATTTTTGATTTTAATTGAAAAATTGGCGATTTCATAATTAACCGTAAACCGGTAAATTATTATAATATATTGATTTTATTCAATTTTTTAAAACAAAACGAAGGAAAAAAAGCTATTCCATGGCGAAACCCCGGCGCCTCGTGGGGGTGGATTTCCAAAAGGCGCCGGGGAAAGAACGTTTTTATCCGTTCTCCGGCTTCGCAGGGTTAGTCCAGGTCGCTGCCGCCGACAGCGGTCATATCCGCCAGGTCGACAACGCCTGCGGCGTTTGCATTGACTAGAAAAATGCCGGACGCCGGCGTGCCGTCGGTATCCGTATTAGCCAGGACCATGTCGCCGACGCGCACGATGTCGGTGGCGTCGTTGAGGTATCCTGACGTATCCACCTCGGTGCTAAGGTCCGTGGTGGTGTAGTGCCAGAGCGTAAAGCCGTTGGCATAGGCCAGCACGCTAAGGTCTTTTGCGTTGAATGCCATGATGTGGGTCCTCCTTTAAGCTTCAAGACAACGCAAGGACACCACGCCCGATGCATCGATCAGGCAGGAGCCCTGGCTCATCATGTTGTTGATGAAGTTGGCCGCCCGGTCGCCATGCCAGGTGATGTCGGTCTTGACATCGGACCCGACCGCGTTGCCGATGGCCGTCTTGTGGTACCAGTAACAGAACCGGGTGGTGCCGGTTTTGGTCAACCCCGAGTGCGGGGTCCACAACGTGCCGAGCCACCGTTTGGCCTGGGTGCCTTTCCAGGGAAGATCGTCATCGCCGATATAATCGGCATTGGCGAATTCCTGGATGCCCAGCAGGTCGCTCCACTGTTTCCAGCCGACGATGGCGAAACGGTCGCCGTCATCGGGAACGTCGGCTTCGCCCAGCATCTCGAAAGCCGCCAATACCTTGGTCTTGGTCAAGGCGTCGGTGCCGTCTCCCGAGTAGTTGGTCGAGGTGTCGAGTTGGGCAATAATCAACTCATCGGTCTTGCGGCCGAGGGCATAAGCCCCGGCCTTGGCGACGACCATGCGTTCGTTGATGTTGGTCTTAAGTTCATCGAGGCTGTCGACCCAGTCACCGGCGTAAAAGTCGGAAAGCGAGCATTCCACCGGCGTGTGGTCGACGTTCATCACGGGGACTTTGCCGTGCCGCGCCTTGGTCGAGGCCGTGCCCTTGCCGACCTTCTGGAAGGTCGTCGAAGAGCCGACAATGTTGTTCTTGACCCGAACCGTATTGCGCAGCTTGGAGCCCATCCGCTGGTATTGCAGATGAACGTCCGACTGGAAGTTCTTGATGAACGCCTTATCGATGTTTGTCGACATCGGTCATTCTCCTTTCAAAAATGAAATGGTTGGCGTTGGTTTTGGGAAGACGCCGTCAATGCGGTTATGGCCCTGGAACGGGACCGCCGCCGGACGGGTTTTGGAACCGGCCGGGCCCGGGCCGCGCCATTCGAAGAACGTGCGGGGCCAGGGTTATCCGGTGGTGAATGAAATAAAAAAATGAAATGGACCAAAGGGACGGACGGATTGCGGTGTGCTTTCGGTCACGGTTCTGAAAGATTTTTAAAATTAAAAGAGGTTATGGAAACAGGACTTACCATCAGAGGGTAAAACGATTATGCTCTTGACCGCCCTTCAAGGGGGGTCTTTTAGGGGTAAAATTTCAGAGCAAGAAATTAATAAACCGGGTGTACTCAATGTCTGAAGAGCAAAAATACCGATTGGTAACGCGAAGCGATTTTGACGGTCTTGTCTGTGCCGTCCTTCTCGAAGACCTGGATATGATCGACGATATCCTGTTCGTGCACCCCAACGACATGCAACAAGGCCGGGTAACGATCCGGGATACGGATATCACCACCAACCTGCCTTATATCTCCGGCGTATATCTGGCGTTCGACCACCACGAAAGCGAGGTCGAACGGGTCGGGGACCAAACCGACAATCACATCATTGACGCAACCGCGCCGTCGGCGGCGCGGGTGGTCTACGATTATTACGGCGGCAGGGAGAAATTCCCCAATATCGACGAAGCCCTGATGACGGCGGTGGACAAGGCCGATTCGGCGCAGTTCTCCAAGGAAGAGGTCCTGGAGCCGACGGGATGGCCGCTGCTCAGCTTCATCATGGACCCGCGCACGGGGTTAGGGCGTTTTCGGGGATTCCGAATTCCCAATTACGAATTGATGATGGCGTTGATTGATTTCTGTCACGAGCATTCCATCGACGAGATATTAAAGCTTATCGACGTCAAGGAGCGGGTCGACCTGTATTTCGAACAGCAGGAAAAATTCATCGATCAGCTCAAACGGTGTTCCACCGTGCACGATAATCTGGTCGTCCTGGATCTTCGGGACGAAGAAACCATTTTCTCCGGCAACCGGTTCATGATTTACGCGTTGTTCCCCGAGTGCAATATCTCCATGCACGTGATCACCGGCCGCGACGGCCAGAACGTGGTCTTCGCTGTCAGCAAATCCATTTTCGACCGCAGTTCCAAAACGGATATCGGCCGGATGATGCTGGAATACGGCGGAGGCGGGCACCATGCCGCGGGCACCAGCCAGGTCGACCACGTCAAGGCGCCGTCGGTTCAACTGGACCTGATCGGGCGCATAAACGCCGACGGTTGATTGCGTCGGGGCCTTGGATCATCAGACGAAATCCCAAAAGTTGACGGCGTAGTGCGCGACCATACCGGGGAGAACGGACCCGGTGCGCAGGTAAAGCATCATCAGGGCGACGCCGGCGAAGGCGGCGACAACCATGGACGTAACCCCGTGGGACCAATGGATCAGCGCGAACACCACGGCGGAAAGCCCGACCATTAAGGCCGTGTTCTTGATATAAGGCGTCATAAGTTGGGCGAATACGCCCCGGAAAACGAATTCCTCGCTCACCGCCGTCAACGCCAGACCAAAGGTAACATCGGTCCAATAGAGCAGCCCCGGGTCCAGCCCCGGATAGCGGAACAGCACGAGGCTGTCGATCTCGATCGGGTAAACGACTCGAAAAAAATGATCAATGACAATAATCGCTATGGTGCACAGCACGACGGGCGAAACGGTGTCCCTGACCGGAATGCGTAATTTTAAGGATCCCGTAGCGGCCAGGCGAAGCGGGGCAACAAAGAAAAGAAGCCCGAGCGCCAGCAGCTTCGATGTGTAATCAACGGCCAGCCATTGGGGCGCCGTTTCGATCATTAGGAAACCGAAATCATTCAGGAAAAAGGCCGCAGTCACCAGCGCCAGCAACCCGATGGCTGGCCAAACGGACCGTTTTGTTGAAACCCGGGGTTGTTCCAAAAAAATCTCCCAAGGGGTGACGGTAAACTTTGCCCGGTATGCAAACGCAGACGAACTCCATTCGGGGTAGCCGGGCCAGTAGACGGGAAGGTATCCGTTATTATCATAAAACGGGATAATTTTGTTGTCAGGAGCGCTTGAGACCCATGTTCTCGGGGCCTGGGCCGAAAGCCGGGACGGGCGGGCCGGGGAGGTTGTAGAAAGCCACTGTCGTTCTCCTTGTGAAGGTAAGCGGACGCCGGCCCCCGGGG
>JAESSX010000229.1 GCA_016763915.1 Rhodospirillales bacterium | reverse complement strand
TAATTCGGTAAGAATTTCCCGCGCCCGTTTGCTTTGCGTGGCGCGCACATGGCCGTGGTGCCACCCGCGGACCGTGGTGTCGACAATTTCAGGGTTCCCGAATCCTAAGCCCCTGAGGGTGGCCAGGGTTTCCGGGTCCTGGTCGCCGCCGGTAAAAACCAGGTTGGCCGGGCCTTCGCCCGTGTCATCGGCGCCCCCGGCCAAAGTCGGCGCTTCGCCGAACAGGTCGCCGTAATGTTTCTGGACGCATGACAAGTGCCGGGTCAGGTCGGCGGCGAAATCCTTAAAGCCGGAATAGCCCATGAACACGCCGATTTTTTCGATTTCGCCCGGATTTTCGGGCAGGACCTGGGTCTGTTCGTCGTTGACCATCTGCAGCCGGTGTTCCAGACGGCGCAGGAATTCATAAGCCCGGACTAGGTCGTCGGCGGTCTGTTTCGAACAATGCCCGGCTTCGACCAGGGCGGCCAGGGTTTCGCAGGTCACGCTTGACCGCAAGGCGGTCTGCCGGCCGCCCCAGATCAGTTGCTGGGTCTGGGCGAAGAACTCGATTTCCCGGATACCGCCGCGGCCCAGTTTGATGTTGTGACCGGCGACGGCGATGTTGGCGCCGCCGCGATGGGCGTGAATCTGGCGCTTGATGGACTGGATGTCCTGAATGGCGGCGAAGTCCAGGTGCTTGCGCCATATGAACGGCTTCAATCGTTTCAGAAACGCCTCGCCGGCTTCGATGTCGCCGGCGACGGGGCGGGCCTTGATCATGGCCGCGCGTTCCCAGTTTTGTCCTAGGCTTTCGTAATAGGTTTCGGCCCCGGCCACCGACAGGGCGACGGGGGTGACCCCGGGGTCGGGCCTGAGCCTGAGATCGGTGCGGAAGACATAACCGTCGGCGGTACGTTCATCGATCAGCCGCACCAGTCTCTTGGTCAGCCGCACGAAGCGGTTCAGCACCGCGCCGGGGTCGTCGGTTTCGATTTTGTCCGGGTCGAACAGGACGATTAAATCGATGTCGCTGGAATAATTCAGCTCCCGCGAGCCCAGCTTGCCCAGGGCCAGGATGATCAGGCCCGATTCCCGTTCCGGGTCGTCCGGCCACTTCGGGGAAAAAGCCTCCTTGCCGGCGTTGCAGAGAACATGGGCCGCCGCCAGCCGCAGCGCTGCGTCGGCGAAATCGGACAGCGCTCCGGTCACCTGTTGCAACGTCCATATCCCGGCGATATCGGCCACGGCCACGGTGAGCGCGGTGCGCCGTTTGGCTATACGCAGCAGGCGGGCCAGCGCATCATCCCCCGCCTGTTGCGGGCGATATTGGCCGAGGTTTTCCAGAATCTCCAACAGGACCGCATCGGGCCCCTGTTCGACCAGGCGGCGGACGAAGGCAGGTTCCTTGTGGATCACCGAAGTCAGAAACGGGCTGTTGCCGAAAACGGCTTCGAGAAGCTTGTGTCCAAGGGCATCTTCGCACATGCGTGCGGCGAAATCGGCGAGTCCGGACTCGCCCGCCTCTTCACCGGCGCGGGCGCATTCAAGCCAGCGTTCCAGCCCCAGTTCGACCATTTTCGGGGACGCCGCGGAGGGAAGCGCGCATTTACTGTTTAGAAAGCTAAAATCGTGCATAATACTTCGCTCCGAATGGGCGCAGACTGCGGCACCTAAGGAGTTCGGTCAAGGTCGGCCGGTATTGAAATTCAGAGGAAGACCTTTGATTAGGCGTACGTTCCGGGGAATTATCCAATTGCTTGGGGGGCTCGGTGCGGGGCTTGCGATCATGCTGATGGTCGCTGCCTGGCAGCTTTCTTCCGGGCCGATTTCGCTCGGGTTTTTGTCGCCGTATATCGAGAAAGCCATCAACTCCGGTCAGCGGACGTTCAAACTGACCATGGACGACACCATCCTGACTTGGGCGGGGTGGGATCGCACCCTGGATATCCGGGTCCTGGGCGTCAAGGTGTTGCGTCAGGACGGCTCCCTGGTCGGCAGTGTGCCGGAAGTGTCTTTTTCCCTGAGCGGGCGCGCACTGGTCGGCGGCCTGTTGGCGCCCCAAAGCATCGAATTGTTCGGCCCCCGCCTCAGGATCAGCCGCAATCGGGGCGGCATCGGCATTGATTTCACGGATACCGACGCACAATCCCGGGATCTGACGTTGCGACTTCTCAACCAGCTTCTGGCGGAACCGGACCCGGACAACCCGATGAGCTATCTGACGCGGTTGGAAATCATCAACGCGGAAATCACCCTGGACGACCAACTGCTGGGCAAATCGTGGGTCACGCAATCTGTTAACGTGCGGCTTCGGCGCGATGCCGTCGGATTGGTTGGGGATATCCGGCTGGCTTTGGACGTCAACGGCCGGCGGACGGAAATCTCGACCGCCGTCGGCTACCAAAGCGCGGCTCGCCGGATCGACCTGACGGTTCAGTTCTCCGATGTTTCGCCGGCCGTGTTTTCGTCCCTGTATTACGAACTGGGACCGTTGCGCGCTTTCGCGCTGCCGTTGAAGGGAACGGTCACGGCGGGCATGTCCCTGGACGGCACGTTCGAGGCGGCCAGTTTCGATCTGTCGGGCGGGCGCGGGGAGTTGAATCTTCCGGGCATTTTGGCGCAAACGCTGACGGTTGAAAAGGTCTCGTTGAAGGGGAGTTACGAAGGCGCGGACGATATTCTGGACGTCGAAGAGATGTCCCTGGTCCTGGGGCCCAAAGGCTCGGTGATGCTGCCGGCGCCTATCAATCACCGGATGCCGCTGGCCTCGCTCCGCATCAAGGGGCGGTTTCTGGGCAAGGTCCAGCGTCTTGAAGTCAAAGAGATGGAGGTCGATCTGCAGGGGCCGACGGCGACACTGAGTGCGGTCGCCGACGGCTTTTCCGGGATCGCCAATCTGGGGCGTGATAAAATATCCATCGACCTCAAAGGGGCGCTGCGGGACGTGCCGGTCAATCAGCTTGCCCGGTATTGGCCGGCGGCCTTAAACGGCGACGTGCAGCGCTGGTCCGTGGGGCACCTGTCCAACGGCATGCTCCACCAGGCCCGGGTCGAGACAAGCCTGTGGCTGGACGGCAAGGCCCTGGAGGTGGTGTCCGTGGACGGCGATATGGAAGTCAGCGGCGTCAGCATCGATTATCTGGCGCCCATGCCGCCGATCCGCGAGGCCAAGGCCACCATGAAATTCGACGAGAAGGCCTTCAACATTTTCATTTCCGGCGGGAAATCCGAAACCCTGAACGTCAGCGAAGCCAAGGTCCTGATTTCGGGTCTCGACGAATACGATCAGACCGCCAACATCACGGTCGCCATAGACGGGACGTTTTCCGACACACTGGCCTATCTTGACCACAAGCCCCTGGAATATGCCTCCGCCCTCGGCATCAATCCGAAAACCACCAAGGGCATGGCGGAAACCGAATTGAAATTGAAGTTCGTCGTCGAAAATGCCCTGACCCTCGACGATATCCGGATTTCGGCCCGATCCAGGGTGACCGGCGTGAGCGCCGCCAAGGTCGTGCTGGGCCGCGACATCAACGGCGGCGTGATGAAGATCGCGGTCGATAAAAAGGGTATGGACCTGACCGGCTCGGTCAATATCGGCGACATCCCGGCGACTTTGTCCTGGCGGGAGAATTTCGGCAAGAAAACCCCTTTCAAACGGCGCTATAACGTCAAGGTCCATATTGCCGATACCAGCCAGATCGCCAAACTGGGTCTGGATGTGGCGCCGTTTGTGGACAAATACATCCGCGGTGCCATGGACGCCGATATCAGCTACACCATTTTCGACGATATCGACCGGCGTCTCGAAATCGAGGCCGACATCACCAAGGCCGAACTGTCGGCGCCCACTTTCGGTTGGAGTAAAATCCCGGGCGTCCCCGGCAAGGCGTCCATCACGGTGGATTTCGAGGGCGATGCGATCAGCGACATTCCCGCTTTTTCCGTTACCGCCGATGACCTGAAAGTCCGGGGCAAGGTGCGATATGCAAAGGACGGCGGGGGCCTGAAACGGATCGATTTCGAGCAGATTACCTATGGCAGGACCGACATCAAGGGTGCCCTGATCGCCCTCAAGGACGGCGCTTGGGACGCCGGTTTCCACGGCGCCAGCTTTGAAATGACGCCGATGTGGAACAAAATTTTCAGCAAGGAACCCGAATACGGGGCTCATGAAACCTTAAAACTGCCGTTCCTGACCCTGGCGGTGGAACTGGAACGCGTCTGGGTCGGCCCGGAAAAGTCCCTGAACAATATTTCCGGCACCTTCGTTCACCAGGAAGACCTGTGGAGTACGGTGCTTCTGAAAGGCGTGGCCGGCGGGGGCAAGTCTTTCGAGTTGACCATCCGGCCCGGCGCCGACGGCAACCGGAATTTTGTCCTGACCTCGGCGGATGCGGGCGAGATCCTGAAAGTGCTGGGTTATTATGAAAACATGCTGGGCGGCAAGCTACAAATCACCGGCAAATATGACGACAAGGCGCCCGGCCGCCCGCTGAAAGGGACATTGAC
>JAESSX010000228.1 GCA_016763915.1 Rhodospirillales bacterium | reverse complement strand
TGGCTGCAATCCCTGCAATCCCTGCGCCGCCAAAAAGCACGGCTGCAATCCCTGCAACCCCTGCGCCGCCAAGAAAAAGTAAAATAAAATTCTGAACGCTGACACAATATAAATCAAACGCCGCGACGGGCTCTGGCTGTTCGCGGCGTTTTCTTTTCTTAACCGTCAGCTTTATGATCATGGCAAGGGAAAACGCTATACTTAGCCTAAATGGCATTGGGCAGCTTCGATGACAGAACTCAAAAACCTGCCCCTTTCCAGGCTCCGGAAAATGGCCCGGGCCGGGGACCGTATTCTGGATATTTACCGGCTTCTCGGAAAATCCGACGCCAACGTGGTCGGCGAGGTTCTCAAAGGCCACGGAGAATTCTTTGAGTGGGATCATTATCCACCGGGCGACACCTACGATCCCGAAACCCATTCCCAGTACTACTATCATGCCCACCCGCCCGAGGGCCGGGTCGAAAAATTCGGGGCCGAGCACGGGCATTTCCATACCTTCCTCAGGCCCAAGGGCATGCCCAAAGGCGCCAAACCCGCCCCCGTTCCCGATTTTGAACCGCCGAAGGAGGACAACGACGCCCTGACCCATTTCGTCGGCATCGCCACCAACAGGGCCGGGTTCCCGATCCGGATTTTCACCACCAACCGCTGGGTTACCGGTGAAGTCTGGTATACCGCCAAAACCGTGATTCCCATGATTGACCGGTTCTTCATGGACCTCGCCTATCCGTCCCTGCCGGTCAATATCTGGATCACCGCGATGGTGCAGTTGTTCCATCCCGACATCGTGGCGCTGTTGGAGGAACGCGACCAGACGGTCGCCGACTGGCAGCGCAAACACCCGGACGAGAACGTTTATGAGGACCGCGGCCTGGATATCACGTCGATCCGGGACATTTCCGTCGAGAAACAGATCAAACAAGTGAACAAGGCTTTGAAAACGGCCAGGTAACGTTTTCCCTGCCGGAAAGCCTCTATTGCGCCACCACGGCGCCGGTTGCGATCAGTTCTTCCACCGCCGCCTGTTCATACCCGTATTCCGCCAGCACCTCGCGGGTGTGTTCCCCGTAAACCGGCGCGCCGGTGGCAACCCGGCCCGGGGTTTTCGAGAATTTCACCGGCAGGCCGATCGTTTTGACCGGGCCTAAGCGGCTGTGCTCGACCTCGACAATCATGTCGCGGGCCAGCACATGGGGGTCATCGTGCATCTGGTTGACGGTCAACACCGGCCCGGCGGGAACGCCCGCGGCCTCCAGCCGGGACAGCCAGTCATCGGTGGAATGGCGGAGGAAGATATCGTTGAGCACGGTTTCAAGGTCCGCCAGGTTGGCCATGCGGTCGGCGTTTTCCCGGAACCGCGGGTCATCGGCAATTTCCGGCGCTTCCAGAACATCCAACAATCCCAGCCAGTTTTTTTGATTGGCCGCCCCCAGCGTGATCCACCCGTCGGAAGTCTGAAAGGCCTGATAGGGGCCGTTCAGGGGATGGGCCGAACCCATCGGTCCGGGGGCGGTGCCGGTGGCCAGCCCGATCGCCGACTGCCAATAGGTATGGACGATGCCGGCTTCGAACAGCGAGGTGTCGATTTGCTGACCCTCGCCCGTTTTCAGCTCGTGGACGTAGGCGGCGGAAACAGCCATGGCGGCCAGTATCCCCGCCGTAATGTCGGTAATCGGAGCGCCCATCTTGACCGGCGGCCGGCCCGGGCCTTCGCCGGTGATGCTCATCAGGCCGCTCATGCCCTGGGCGATGAGATCGAAGCCGCCTCGTTCGGCATATGGCCCGGTGCGTCCGAACCCGGAAATGGCGCAATAAATCAGGCCGGGGTTGTCCTGTTTCAGGTCGTCGTAACCCAGGCCCAGCTTGTCCATGGTGTCCATGCGGTAGTTTTCAATGACCACGTCGGCGGTTTTCAGTAGCCGTTTCAGGACGTCCTTGCCGCCCGGCTCCTTGAGGTTGACGGCGATGCCCCGCTTGTTGCGGTTCATCATCATGAACGACGCCGCCTCTCCGTCGATGTCGGGCGGCAGGAAGCGCCGCGAATCGTCGCCGCCGGGAACCTTTTCCACCTTGATCACGTCGGCGCCCATATCGGCCAACATCAACCCACAGGCAGGCCCGGCCATGATGTGCGCAAGCTCGATAACTTTTAGGCCCGCAAGCGGCCCGCCGGTGCCTGTCATATCAACGCCCTTTGAAATCCGGCTTTTTCTTTTCCAGAAACGCCTTGTACCCGGTCTTGAAGTCCTCGGTGTCGAAGCACGCGTAGGCTTCTTTTTTCTCGTCTTCGCTGAGCGGTGCCGGGTCGGCCATACGGTCGAGGAATTTCCGGTGCCAGCGGTGCACCATAGGCGCACCATCGGCGACGCGCCGGGCCGTCGCCAGAGCTTCGGCCTCGACTGAACCGTCGGCGACGACGCGGCTGACGATACCTTTTTGCAGGGCTTCCTGGGCGTCCAGAATGCGGCCTTCGAGCAGGATTTCATAAGCCGCCTGGGCGCCGACCAGATCGCTGAGCGCGCCCAGTTCCTGATAGCCCATGACCAGCCCCAATCAGCTGATCGGCGCGCCGAAGCGGCTTGATTCCCCACAAATACGAATATCGCAGAGACCCGCCACCTCAAGCCCGCCGCCGACGCACACGCCCTTGATCATCGCCACCTTGGGAACGGGACAGGCGCGAAAGGACTGTATGGTCGCGTTCATGAATTCGCCGTAGGCTTCCGCCTGGGTGGAATTAGAACGCTCGTCGGCGAATTCGGAGATGTCGTTGCCGGGGCTGAACGCCCGGTCACCGGCGCCGCGCATGATGATGCAGCGCAGGTCCGCGTCGGCCGATAATTCGTCCATAACCGAACCCAGCCGCCCCCACATGCCTTTGGTAAAGGCATTGAGTTTGTCGGGGCGGTTGAGGGTCACCGTCGCAATGTCGCCATCGCGATCAAGCAGCACAACATCTGTCATGGCTTTGATATTGTAATACCGGGGCCGGCCGTCAAGGCGAGGACCGGCCCGGCATGACGAATTATTCCGCCGCCGATTTGGCGCTGAACGCCTTGTCGGTATCTTCCAGGAACGTCATCGCTGCGTTGACGCCGCCCTTGTTGTGCGGAACGCCGGCGATTTCCAGGCCCATTTCGACGCCCGCCAGGGTGCCCAGCAACATCAATTCGTTGAAGGACCCCAAGTGGCCGATGCGGAAGACCTTGCCATTCAAACGGGCCAGTCCGGTGCCCAGCGACATGTCGAAACGATCCAGCACCATTTTTCGCAGGACCTCGGCGTCGTACCCATCGGGCATTTCAATGGCGGTAATGGACGGCGAAGGAATGCCGCCCTGGCTGCAGACCGTGGCCAGGCCCCAGGCTTTCACCGCCGTACGCGTCGCTTCGGCGAGACGTTCGTGACGGGCGAAGACATGATCCAGGCCTTCCTCGAACAACATGTCCATGGCTTCGTCCAGGCCGAACAGCAGGTTGGCCGCCGGCGTGTACGGGAAAAAACCGTTTACATTGTTCTTCAGCATTTCCTGCCAGTCCCAGTAGGCGCGGGGCAGCTTGGCTGTTTTGCTGGCTTCCAGCGCCTTATCGCTCATGGCGTTAAAGCCCAGGCCGGCCGGCAGCATCAGACCTTTCTGAGAACCGGCGATGGTGACGTCGACGCCCCATTCGTCGTGGCGATAGTCCATGGACCCGAGGGACGAAATGGTATCGACCATCAACAGGGCCGGGTGTCCGGCTTCGTCCATGGCCTTGCGCATGGCGGCGACATCGGACACGACGCCGGTGGCGGTTTCGTTGTGCACCATGCACACGGCCTTGATTTCGTGGTTGGTGTCTTTTTCCAGGGTCGCCTTGGCTTTTTCGATAACGACGCCGGTGTGCCAGTCGTCGCCTTCGACGATGGGCTCAAGCCCCATACGGGTCGCCAGATCGCGCCACAGGTACATGAATTGGCCGGTTTCGAACATCAACACCTTGTCGCCGGGTGACAGGGTGTTGACCAGGGCCGCTTCCCAGGCGCCGGTGCCGGACGACGGGTAAACGATGACCGGGTTGGTGGTTTTGAAAACCTTCTTCATGCGGTCGAGAAGGCCGAGCGCGAACTCGGCGAAATCCGGACCCCGGTGGTCCACGGTCGGCTGGTCAATGGCGCGAAGAACACGGTCCGGAATATTGGTCGGTCCGGGAATCTGCAGAAAATGGCGGCCACTTTTAAAAGTCATCGTCGAAAAACTCCTCATTGCCATCGCCGCACCACACATAATTTGGTCGGAAATGGGTAATTGTTTCAGATTGGTATTTGTTGAAAGCCGCACCTAACTTGAATTGCATTCATTTTTAAAATTCAGGCTGGCAAATTCACAACATTTTGAGAAAATAAATAATTATTGTTAATCTATTGTTTTTTCTCAATAAACTTTAACAAAATCTCCTCAACACGCCCTCTTTTGAACTCATTCTCAACCCTCCGCAAGCGGCTGTATTTAATTTTTGAATTCAAAATGCTATAGTTGATACTACAGAAGATACCCCTTTGGCATACAATATACAAATATCTTATATGTTATGTACCAGAATCACCAAACCCATAACCCAGCCGTGCCGTCTCCCGGAAACAGCGCCCTCGCGGAACGGCTGGTCCGCGAGGTCGAGGGCGAAGTCCTGTTCGACCGGTTCAGCCGCGGGCGCTATTCCACCGACGCGTCGCATTACCAGATAGAGCCCATCGGCGTCGTCGTTCCGAAGACCGCCGACGATATTACCCGCGTCATTGAAATCGCCGCCCAAGCCGGCGCCCCCGTTCTGCCCCGGGGCGCCGGCACGTCGCAATGCGGCCAGACCGTCGGCCAGGCCGTTGTCGTCGACACCACCAAATACCTGAACCGGATTCTCGATTTCGACGCGCACGCTTGCACCGCCTGGGTTGAACCGGGGCTGGTTCTGGACCGATTGAACGCCTTCCTGGAACCACATGGACTTTGCTTCCCGGTCGATGTCTCCACGTCCAGCCGCGCCACCATCGGCGGCATGACCGGCAACAACAGCTGCGGCGCACGATCCATCCGCTACGGCCCCATGCGCGTCAACGTGCGCGCCATCGACGCCGTGCTGATGAACGGCGAAACCATGCGTTTCGGAGAATTGCCGGACAACCGGGCCGGACTGTCGGACAGCCAACAGGCCCTCGTCGCCGGTCTGCTCGACCTCGGACACCGCGAAGCCGCCGAAATCAAGGACCGGTTTCCCGACCTGATGCGCCGGGTCGGCGGCTACAACATCGACGCCCTGATGCCCGGCGGCCCGGTTCGGGGCGATTGGGCGAAGGCGACGGTGTCACAAACGCCCCGGCATCCCAATCTGGCGCATCTTTTGGTCGGATCGGAAGGCACGCTGGCCTTTTCCACCCGAATTCACCTCGACCTGCAGCCCCTGCCCCACCACAAGGTGCTGGGCATTTGTCATTTCCCGACCTTCCACCAGGCCATGGATTCGGCCCGTCATATCGTCAAACTGGACCCGGCTGCGGTGGAGCTTATCGACCGCACCATGATCGACCTGGCCCGCGACATCCCTCTGTTCCGGGCCACCGTGGACAAGTTCGTCACCGGCGAGCCCGACGCCCTTTTGTTGGTGGAGTTCGCCGGCGACGACCGTGACACGCAGTTTCGCAGCCTGAAACACCTGGGCGAATTG
>JAESSX010000227.1 GCA_016763915.1 Rhodospirillales bacterium | reverse complement strand
TTTCGCCCCAGGGGGTCGGCTATCCTTCGACGCCCGGGATCCATTCTCCGGCCCAGGTTAAGGGCTGGAAAATGGTGACCAAGGAAGTCCATGACCGGGGCGGCCGAATTTTTCTGCAGCTCTGGCATGTCGGCCGGGTTTCCCATCCCTCGCTGCAGGAAGACGGCGAATTGCCGGTCGCGCCATCGGCCATTCAACCCCGGGGCGAAGCCTTCACCGGGGATGGCCCGAAGCCCTTTGTCAAACCGCGGGCCCTGGAAACCGGTGAGATTTCCGGAATCGTCGGGCAATACCGCCGCGCCGCCGAAAATGCCCTGATGGCCGGTTTCGACGGGGTCGAGATCCATGCCGCCAATGGCTATCTTCTCGATCAGTTTCTGCGCGACGGCACCAATTTCAGAACCGACGGATACGGCGGCTCGCGGCGCAATCGCTCCCGGCTGCTGATGGAAGTGATCGAATCCGTTTCCGGAATCTGGGGCGCGGAACGGGTCGGGGTTCGCCTGTCGCCGGTAAATACCTTCAACGATATATCCGACACCGACGCGCAAGCCACCTTTGGCGCCGTGGTCGACGGCCTGAACCGGTTCGGATTGGCGTACCTCCATGTCGTCGAGGTCGATATGGCCGGCAAGGCCGTGAACGCATTCGACTGGCCGGCGTTGAGGAAGGCCTTCGATGGCCCCTACATGGCCAATGGCGGCTATGACCGGGACCGTGCCGAACACTCGGTGGCTTCACAATCCGCCGACCTTGTCGCCTTCGGGACTCCCTTCCTCGCCAATCCGGATTTGCCGGCTCGGCTGGCCCAGGGCGCCCTCCTCAACAAGGCCGACCCGGAAACCTTCTACGGCGGTGACGGGCGCGGATATACCGACTATCCGGCGTTGGCCGACAAAGCCGCGTAAGTTTCCCCGAATCGATCGATAGCAAAGGAAGTCAGATGAACACGTTCAAACCCCATTCCCTGGAAACGGCCCCCCCGAAGATTCGCGGGAAGGCCTGTCCGCGGCCGAAGACAAACTCGGCTTCATCCCCAACATGATGGCGGTTCTGGCCGAAAGCCCGGCGGCCCTTGCCGTCATCGGCTTTGAAAGCGCGATTATCGAATTTTGAGAAGGGGCAACGGAAAGAGCCGGGACGGCTATTTCTTTTTCGGGGGCGAGGTCATCAGGAAAGCCGGCATATGGCCGCCCAGGCCCTTGACCGGGGCTTTGTCCTTATCAGGGCTGTCTTTTTTCTTGTCTTTGGCGCCGGCGTCTTTCTTGGCCGGGGAGGGGGATTGCTTGTCCGCCGGGTTTGGCTTTTTAGCGCCGTCATCGGCGGTGCCTGAAACGGCAGTTTTGCCGGCCTCGGGCTTTGCCGTTTTCTCAGACGGCTGGCGTTCGCCGCCCTGTCCGCCGCTTCGGCCCTTGCCGCCACGGTCGCCGCGTCCGCCGCTTCTCGGGCCGCGGCCCCGTTTGGCGGGAGCGGAGGTTTCGCCGGCGTCTTCCTGTTCAGCCGTGACCGCGCCGTCCACCTTCAACAGAGGGATTTCCTGGCCGGTGATTCCCTTGATGGCGTCCAGGTATTTGCGGTCTTCAGGGGTGGCGATGGTGAGGGCGCTGCCCTGGCGTCCGGCGCGTCCGGTGCGGCCGATGCGGTGTACGTAATCCTCGGCGTGGATCGGCACATCGAAATTAAACACGTGGCTCATGTTCGGAATGTCGAGCCCGCGCGCGGCGACATCGGAACACACTAAAAGATTGATTTCGCCGGACTTGAATTTGCCGAGCGTCTCCGTCCGCGCCGGTTGCGACATGTCGCCGTGCAGGCGGCTGGCGGTAATGCCGTGCGTGTTCAGCGACCGGCAGACCACATCCACGTCGCGCTTGCGGTTACAGAAGATGAGGGCGTTTTTGGGTTTTTCACTGTAAATAAGCTTGCGCAGGGCCTCGCGTTTTTCCTTGGCCCCTGCACCGGGGCGGCGTCCGTCGCGGTGGTTGACCATGACCAGGCCCTGGTTGATGGTTTCCGCCGTCGTCGCCGGCGGGGCGACGGATATTTCCTTCGGGTTCATCAGGAACTTGTTCGCCAGGCTGCGGATTTCCGGCGGCATGGTGGCGGAAAAGAACAGCGTGTTGCGAATCGGCGGCAGCATGCTGACGATTTTCTCGACATCCGGAATGAAGCCCATGTCCAGCATGCGGTCGGCTTCGTCAATGACCAGAATCTTGACGTCGTGCATCAACAGGTGGCCGCGTTCGAACAGGTCGAGAAGCCGCCCCGGCGTCGCAATCAGCACATCGACGCCCTTGTCGACGGTTCTGATCTGTTCGTTCATGGTGTGGCCGCCGATCAGCAACGCCTTGTTCAGCTTGTGATATTTGCCGTAGACGTCGAAGCTTTCCGCGACCTGGGCGGCCAATTCGCGGGTCGGTTCCAGGATCAGCGAACGCGGCATCCGCGCCTTGGCCCTGCCGGCGGCCAGAATGTCGATCATCGGCAGCGTGAAGCCGGCGGTCTTGCCGGTGCCGGTCTGGGCGCAGCCGAGAATGTCGCGGCCCATGAAAACCACGGGGATCGCCTGAGCCTGAATAGGAGTCGGCTCGCTGTAGCCCGCTTCCTCGACGGCACGCAGTACTTCGTCACTTAGTCCGAGATCTTGGAATTTCATAAAGATTTTGTTCTGGCGGGGCGCGGCCGTGTTCGCGGGCCCGTGTATTCTTATTCAGTTTAAAAAGTCGGGCGGAGTTTAGGCTTTCCCAGCCCGAAGTCAATGTTTCCGTACCCTTGGTCGTTCTTCCCGGATCGGCTACCGTGCCGACCATGAGCGACAAGACCTCTCTGACCCTCCTGCCGGGGCTGTTGTGCGACCACGCCCTGTGGGCGCATCAGGTCAAAACCCTGGCCGACATCGCCCATATGACGGTCGCCGATTTGACCCGGGACGACACGGTAGGCGCCATGGCGGACCGGGTCCTGGCGGCGGCGCCGCTTAAGTTCTCGCTGGCCGGACTGTCCATGGGCGGCTATGTGGCGCTCGAGATCATGCGCCGCGCGCCAGGGCGGGTGGAACGATTGGCGTTGCTCGACACGTCTGCCAATGCCGACGCCCCGGAGACGAAGAAACAGCGCCGGGGCTTTATCGCGCAACTTGATCTCGGCGGATTCCAGGGCGTGACGGGCAAGCTGCTGCCGCTTTTGATTTACAAGGACCGCCTCGGTGACGACGCCCTTGTCGCCGTCATCAAGGCATCGGCCAAAAACATCGGGGCGGACGCCTTCGTCCGCCAGCAGCACGCGACCATGTCGCGTCCGGACGGGCGTAAGAGCCTGAAAAACATCACCTGTCCGACGCTGGTTCTGTGCGGCCGCCAGGATGCCTTGACGCCCCTCGCCCGGCATGAGGAAATAGCGGCGGCGATACCCGGCGCCCGGCTGGTGGTTATCGAGGATTGCGGCCATCTGTCGCCGTTGGAACAGCCCCACGCGGTCAGCGCCGTGATGCGATACTGGTTGAATGAATAAAGGAAAAAACATCCCCCATGGCCGATAACATCCATCCCTTCAAAGGCGTCCGGCCGACCATCCATGACAGCGTCTTCCTGGCGCCGACGGCGACCGTCATCGGCGACGTTGAGATCGGCGAGGGAACCAATATCTGGTGCGGCTGCCTGGTGCGCGGCGACATGAACGTCATCCGCATCGGCAAGCGGGTCAATATCCAGGACCTCACCGTCGTTCACGTGGACAGCCGGAAATACGGCACCTTCATCGGCGACG
>JAESSX010000226.1 GCA_016763915.1 Rhodospirillales bacterium | reverse complement strand
GGGTAGGTCGAATACAGGTTCGACGCCTTGGCGGTGTCCATCACCGAGCCGCCGCCGACCGACACGAAGCCGTCGAAATTGCCGTCTTCGGCGAACGCGGTTGCGGCCTTGAACGAGCGATCCGTCGGCTCGACCTCGACCGCATCGTAAACGGCGACATCAAGCCCGGCGGCCGCAAGGGATTTCCGGGCCGTTTCCAACGGCGCCAGCCCGGCCACGATCGGGTCGGTGTATAGGGCGATGCGCGTCATGCCCAGCGCTTTGGCGTCGTCGCCGATCTCGGACAGCGACCCGGAACCGAACTTGATCTTCGGGGCTTCGACCGTGAACGCCGTGTCGCCACCGTCGCCGGGCTCGAAATAGGGGTCCAGAACCATAAAAAGATGTTTCCAAGGCTTTTATTTGTCTCTGCCGATCATACCCCGCGGCGGCGCTTTTTTCGAGCCCCGCCGCGCGCCGTGTCCGGGGCATCAGCGGAATCCTTTGCCCGTCCGGGGGCGGGCCCGCCGCCCCGGGGATATCGGTGACGTAATATTTCCTTGAAAAGGGCTTATTTTACAGCGTTCCGGCGCGAATGGGGCGTTACCGGATATGGCGATTCCTCTTGGATTCCCCTGCCGCCTTTGGCAATCTGTTTGCGGGAAACTCGAACCGTTCGTGTCTGGTAAAGTTGGGTGAGGCTTTTGGAGGATGTTTCGATGGTAAAGCGCCGGGAATTTTTGAGCCCTTGGCTGGTTTCGGTATTGAGCGTTGCGTTTATCGTTGCCTTTCTGACGGTGGGCGCCCTTCCCAAGACGGCCCAGGCGAATGAATTCAGCGACGGCGCCAAGAATTTCATCGAGGAGATGACCCAGGACGCGATCAGCATGTTGACGGGGGATCTCACCCGGGAAGAACGCGCCCGGCGGTTCCGGATCCTGATGAACAAGAATTTTTCCATCCAGGGCATCGCCAAATTCGTTCTCGGCCGCCACCTGCGCAAGGCCACCGAAGCCCAGAAGAAGGAGTACCTGCGGCTGTACGAAGGCCTTATGGTCGCCACCTATTCCGACCGTTTCGCCAAGTATTCGGGGGAACGATTGTTAGTCAAAAAGGCCGATGTGCGGGGCAAAAAGGACGTCATTGTCTACACCACCATGGTCAAGGCCGGCAACGGCGCCAAGCCCCTGAAGGTCGATTGGCGGGTCCGCAGCAATGGGGAGACCTATACGATCATCGATGTCATGGTCGAAGGCATTTCCATGATCATGACCCAGAAATCCGAATTCTCCTCGTTCATCAAATCGAGCGGCGGCGAGTTCAAGAACCTCTTGGCGGAGTTGCAGAAACGGGTCGATGAAAACAATAACAATAAAACCGCCAGCAAATAACCGCCGATTTTCTCATCCATGCAGACCAAAATGACCAGCGAATCCGGAAACGGCAGCGCCGAAACGCCGTCGGGCAAGGACGCGGCCTACGAGAATTTTCCCGTCGGCTCGTGGCTGTTGCCGGCGGCCCTGCGCCCGCACATCGCTAAGTTTTACGCCTTCGCCCGCGCCATCGACGACATCGCCGACAACCCGGACCTGGCGCCGGACGACAAGGTCCGCCGGCTGAACGAATTCGAAGCCGCGGTCACCGGCCGGGGGGCGGACGATGCGGCCTATCGCACCGCGCACGCCATGCGCGAAAGCCTGGATGAGACCGGCATTACGGCGGCGCACTGCGTCGACCTGATCACCGCCTTCAGGCTGGACGCGACAAAACTGCGCTACCGGGACTGGGACGACCTGATGGGGTATTGCATCCTGTCGGCGGCCCCGGTGGGGCGTTACCTGCTGGACCTGCACGGCGGATCGGCGGACGGCTACGGCCCGTCGGACGCGCTGTGCAACGCGTTGCAGGTCATTAATCACCTGCAGGATTGCCAGGACGACTACCAAGCCCTGGACCGGGTCTACCTTCCCGGCGACTGGATGGCCGAGGCCGGGGTGGCGGTCGAAGACCTGGACGGCAACCGGGCCACCAAGGGGCTGCGCCGGGTGCTGGACCGCTGCCTGGACGGGACCGAGGCGCTGATCAATGAGGCCCGGCGGCTGCCGGGGGGGCTGAAAAGCCGTCGTTTGGCTATGGAATCGGCGGTCATCATCGAAATCGCCGAGCGTTTGACCAGGCGTCTCAGGGACGGCGACCCGCTGGGGCCCGCACGCATCCAGTTGGGCAAGCCCGGCTACCTTTGGTGCTGCGCCAAGGGCGTGCTCAGGGCATGGTTGTGAGTGTCATGGCGATGAGCGGCGGCCTGATCCTGGCGCTTGTCGCGCTGGCGTTCTGGATCGGCGTCCTGGCCTTGCGCGGCGGCTTCTGGCGCGCCGATCAGCGACTCCATGACGCCCCCGCCGGGTGCTGCGACTGGCCCGACGTGGTTTGCGTCATCCCCGCCCGCAACGAAGCCCCGACCATCGGCGGGTGCGTGGCCTCGCTGACCGATCAGGATTACCCGGGCCGGGTCTCGGTCATCGTCGTCGACGACAACAGCGACGACGGGACTGCCGACGCCGCCGGGCGTGAGACGAAAAATCCGGACATATTGACCGTGGTGACGGGAAAGCCGCTGGAGCCGGGCTGGTCCGGCAAGCTGTGGGCGGTTCGCCAGGGGCTTAGCCTTGCCGAGGCCGTGGCCCCGGACGCGCCCTATGTGCTGCTGACCGACGCCGACATCACCCACGACAGCGAAAGCCTGCGCCGTCTGGTGGCCAAAGCGGACGCCGGCCGGCTTGATCTCGTGTCGCTGATGGTGCGGCTTCGCTGCGACAGCTTTTGGGAAAAGCTGCTGATCCCGGCCTTCATTTTCTTTTTCCAGAAACTGTATCCCTTTCCCTGGGTCAACGATCCAGGAAGCAGGACGGCGGCCGCCGCCGGAGGCTGCATGCTGGTTCGGCGCTCGGCGTTAAAGCGCGCCGGCGGGGTGGACGCCATTCGCCATCACCTGATTGATGACTGCGCGCTGGCGAAATTGCTGAAAAAACAGGGCTCCATCTGGCTCGGCCTGAGCACCCGGGTGGTCAGCGAAAGACGCTACCAGCGGCTTTCGGAAATCTGGGACATGGTGGCGCGCACGGCCTTTGAACAACTGAACCATTCGATGCCGGCCCTGATCGGCACGGTGGCGGCCATGCTCGTCGCTTATATCGTTCCCATCCTGGCCGGCCTCGGGCTGTTGGGGGATGGCGCCGTGGTTGTCGGGCTGGTGACGTGGCTGGGGCTGATGGCGGTGGCCTTTGGGCCGACGCTCCGGCTTTACGGACTGTCCCCGGCGTGGGCGGCGTTGCTGCCGGTGGCGGCAGCGCTGTACACCTTGATGACGGTGTCGTCGGCGTATCGTTATTGGCGCGGCCGGGGCGGAGCCTGGAAAGGCCGCCGGTATGACGCGCCGGCCTCATCCTCATCCCCATCCTCATCCCCATCCTCATCCCAAGGGTGACGGCGGGGCCGAGGTTGTGTATCCATTAGCCCCATGAACCTGACCCAGACCATTCCCGACACCGAGCCCTCGGCGTATGTCGAGGACGTCGTGCGCCGCTCCGGCACGTCGTTCTATTGGGCCATGCGGCGTTTGGCCGTCGACAAGCGCCGCGCCATGTACGCCATCTATGCGTTCTGCCGCGAGGTCGATGACATCGCTGACGAGGCGGGCACGGTGGAGGAAAAAATCGCCGGGCTGGGCCACTGGCGCGGTGAAATCGAACGGTTATATAGCGAACGCCCGCGCAACCCGGTGACGCGGGCGTTGCTGGGTCCGGTCGAAGCATTCGGGCTCAGGAAAGAAGACTTCCGCGCCGTCATCGACGGCATGGAGATGGATGCCCAACCGAGTATCCGCATTGCCGACATGGCCGAGTTGACGCTGTACTGCGACCGGGTGGCGTGCGCCGTCGGGCGATTGTCGGTGCGCGTGTTCGGTCTCGACGACGATACCGGCCGGGCCCTGGCTCATGCCCAGGGACAGGCACTGCAATTGACCAACATCCTGCGCGACATCGACGAAGACGCCGGGCGGGACCGGTTGTATGTTCCCCGGGATCTGCTGGTGGCGCACGGCATTTTGAGCGACGACCTGGACTCGATCCTGCGCCATCCGGCCTTTGAGAAGGTCTGCGAAACCCTGGCCGACGTTGCCGCCGGACACTTTGCCCGGGCCGATGAACTGGCGGCCGGGTGCAATGCCGAGAATATCCGCCCGGCGATCCTGATGATGGAAATCTACCGGCGCATTTATCTCAGGCTGAAACGGCGCGGTTGGCGGGACCTGACCCGTCCGGTGGGCCTCGGCAAGCTGCACAAACTGTGGGTTGCTTTTCGCTACGGAGTCTTCTGATGGCGACCCACATCATCGGCGGCGGGCTGGCCGGTCTGTCGACGGCGGTCAACCTGATTCGCGCCGGCCGGGACGTCCACGTCTATGAAACCGCAGGCCATTGCGGCGGGCGCTGCCGGTCCTATTTCGATGCGGCGCTGGATCG
>JAESSX010000225.1 GCA_016763915.1 Rhodospirillales bacterium | reverse complement strand
GCCATGGCCCTTTTCAACAAGGGTGTGGCGCTGGGCGAGGCCGGGAAGTCGGAGGAGGCAATCGCCGCTTATGACGAGGTGGTGCGCCGGTTCGGCGATTCCGGGGAGACGGCGTTGCTTGAGCAGGTCGCCAAGGCCTTTAACGGAAAAGCATTCCGGCGCCTGATCATGGCGAAGGCGTCCTTGCAATCGCCGGATAACGAAAATGAGGCGAAGCCGTTGCTATCGCAAGCTTTGGCTGATGCCGAGATGGGACTGGAGATTACGTCCGAAGACTCGATGCTTCTCGGAAACAAGGGATATGCTCTTTTTCTCCTGCAAGGAGAGGAGAAGGCTGAACCAATTCTACGCCGGGCGTTGGAACTGGGCGGTGAGGAAAGACGTGACGCGGAACTGGAAGATGCCGGGATTAATCCCTTGCCCCAGGACGAGGCCTTCAAGGAATTGATTAACCGGTTGTGGGACGAGGTTTCGGCGGAGAAGAACGATAAAACCTAAGCCCGCACGGCCATCCTGATCGGGCCTTCGGCCTTGCCGTGGAGGAATTGGTCGACGTGCATGTTAGCCAACCTCTGGTAAGTCTGTTTTACCCCTGGCATCAGCCGAATGGTTTCCACAGTAAAATCAGCTTTGGCAGCAACGTGAGGGCTGCCAAAAGGGCGATGAACATTGCCGACGCGGTTAACACACCAAAATAAATAGTGGGAATGAAGTTGGAAAACACCAAGATGGAAAAGCCGAAGATGATGGTCAGGGTCGTGTAGAACACCGCCTTGCCGATATTGGAATGGCAAATGTGCAAGGTCTCCACATAATTGTGAGTAAGGGCGTACTCTTCTCTGAAGCGATAGATATAGTGGATACCATTGTCTACTGCGATACCGATGGTGATGGCGGCAATCGTGATGGTCATCATGTCCATTGGGATTTTTGCCCATCCCATTACACCCAAAACCACCCCGGCACCTAACAGGTTCGGCAGAATGCCGATGATCGACAAGGTGATTGACCGGAACAACACCAGGAACATGATCGCAATACCCAGCATCACTACACCAATAGTTTTGATCTGTGATTTGAACAAGCTCTGCAGCATATTGTTGTAGAGCACGAGCAGCCCGCTCACGGTCACTTCATGCTCCTTAAATCCGAGCTTTGTCCCCAGGTCACGGCGCACGGTCTCCAGCAGCTCCTTGCGGCGTAAATCCGGTTTCGAATCCAAAATACGGGCCATGATCCGCGCTTCGTTGTCCTTGATGGAGACATAAGGGTCAATGAGGCTCTTTTTCACCTCGGCGGGAATCTTGGTATACAGGATTGCCAGTTCCATTCCGTCCAGCTTCTTTTCGGCATAGGTTTCGACAACCCGAACCGGAGAAGCGAGCGAGAGCACCTTGCCGATTTCGGGCAGTCCATCGAGATAGTCGTGTACATTCTTGATGATCTGGATCTTGTCGGGGGTAAACCACAACTCCGGTTTGGTGGCGCGCGCTTCCATGTACTCGCGTTCCATTTCGATTTCTTCCGGGGTCATGTGTTTAAGGTCTTCTGGCGTCAGTTCTTCGAGGTTTTCAGGCTCGAATTTTATTATTATTTCCAGTGGCGTCGTGCCCCCGAGCTTCTCGTCAATGAGTTTGAGACCTTGATAAATTTCGGTGTCTTCGCTGAAGTAGTTGATGAAACTGTTCTCGACACGCAGCTGGGTGATTCCCCCTACACTGAAGACGGTCAAAAATATCGCCAATATCATGATTTTGTTGCCTTGAGTCTCGGTCAGGCGGGCTAGATATGCAGGTAAGGGAAACCGGATACTTTCAGAGGTGGATTTAGGTCCGGCTTTCCCCATCACCAACAGCAAAGTGGGGAACAGTAGAAACGAGGTGACAAATGTCACAGCCAAACCGGCGCTCATCATCCATCCGAAGTCGATGACCGGCTTGATTTCGCTCACTACCAGGGAGCTAAAACCCATGATGGTCGTTAGCGCGGTGTAAAAACAGGGTTTCACCATTTTATGCGTGGTGTTTCTGACCAGCGCAAACTGATCGTCATCTGGATGATCTCGATGAAGCTGGAGGTAACGCACGATCAAATGAATGTTCATGGAAATGGTGATGATCAGCATGAGGGCGAGAAAATTGGATGAGATGACGGTGACCTTCCAACCGATCAATCCCAGGACCCCTATCATGATTAATCCGGCGTAAAAGCAGCTGAGAAGTGGCAGTACTATCCAGCGAAATTCCCGGAAGATGGCGGTGAGAACAATGATAAGAAACACAAAAACACCACCACCAAAGATGATCAGGTCGTTGCGTACGAATGTAATCATGTCGTCGGTAATCATCGGCACACCGCCGAGATATAAAACGCCATGCTGGCGGTACGGTTTGATGATGTCTCTGATCAGTGCAACGTCACGATGGCGTTGCTCATTTAACGTTTCATGTGCCTGGTCATATTCGGTGGTGATGCGTTCCAGGGATTGCGTTTCTTCGTCCGAGAGACCGGTTTCCCGTCGTTTGGCACGCAGCTCATTTCGAGATTTGAGTAGGCGGTTGTAGTGTTTCTCCTCGACCAGTCCCAATAACAAAGCAGTGGTTCGGCCATCTGCACTAATGATGAGCTCGCGGTAAATGGGGCTGTTGACCAGCTCATCTTTGGCCTTGGCCCGGTCGACGCCGGGTTTCTCTAGTGTTGGAATGTTGTCGAGCAATTCCTTAACCGGACCGTCCGAGCTATTGAACAGAGGGGCATCAAGTATCGTGAACACTGTGCCCACGCTGGCGACTTTCTTGAGGTCTTCACGGAGTTGCTTCAAAGGCTCTAATGCTTGGTCCGAGAAGAGTTCCTTGTCGGGGGAGTACGTCACGACGAGTAAGTCGCTACTCGGATACCGCTCATGGATTTTCCGGAACAAATCGAGGTCCCTGTCGTCTTCCAGCAACAAGGCATCTGCCGATGCGTCCAATTTGAAGTCTTTGGTGTGGTAGCCGAAGAAAACAAGAATTGAGAGCAGAAAGACCAGAGCTAACCTGGGTTTGCGGAGCACCAGGGTGTCATAGGCCTGCACAATACGAGACGTCATGATGCTTCCCTTTTGAGCAATCACGTTTTAGCCAGGTGAACAATTGGTGTCGGCCAATGGCGTGTTCCCTTTTTCAGAGGGATGAAGGTTATTGTCGACCGCCAGGGTCAACAAACGCCCGGCGGTGGATGGAAATTCAAGAATAAAGCGGCCCATGAGTTGCGGGAAATTCACCTTTCCCCTCCCATTTGGCCGCCACCCACATAGACCCGGTGATAGCGGTTGCCCAGGCTGGTGAGGATTTCATAACCGATGGTGCCGGCTTCGTCGGCCAGGTGGTCGACGGGATTGTGCGGGCCGATCAGATCGACAGGCCGCCGACGGAACATAAATGTTCGGGAACGCCGCTGACGTCGAGGGTAATGAGATCCATGGAAACGCGCCCCACTATCGGCACCGGGATATTCCCGATATAGCCGGTCCCCTTGTTGCTGAGATATCTTAAATATCCGTCCGCATAACCGACCGGCACGGTGGCGATGCGGGTTGGTCCCTGGACCTTGTGAGTGGCACCATAGCCAACGGTCTGAGGGGTGTCAACGTCACGGATTTGGGCGATTTTTCCTTGTAATCTAATAACTTGCGCCATCGGGTTGGCGCGTCCCGGAACCGGGGCGAGGCCGTAAAGCGCGGCCCCCGGGCGGGCCAGATCGAAATGAAAATCGGAGCCGAGAAAGATTCCCGACGAATTGGCCAGGCTGGCACGGCCCTGGGGCAGGATGCGCCGCACGTGATGGAAGGCGGCCAGCTGTTCGGTGTTTTTCGCATGACCCGGCTCATCGGCGCAGGCCAGATGGCTGAGCACATAGTGGATATTCAGGCCGTCGACGCGGCCGGGCTCGATGTCCAGCTTGGCCAGTTCGTTCGGCGGCAGCCCTAAGCGCGTCATGCCGGTGTCGGCGTGGATGTCGCAGGGCAGGGCGCGCTCCTGTCTGGCGCAGTACTGTTTCCAGTTATGGATTTCGCCGAGGCTGCCCAACACCGGGATCAGGCGGCTGGCGTCGAAGGCTTCCTCGGAATCCGGCATCAGTCCGCCCAGGATGTGGATTTCGGCCTGTACGAAATCGCTGCTCCCGGCTTCGTTGAGGGCCTGGCGCAGGCGGATGCCTTCTTCGATGTGGGCGACGAAAAAGACCCGGCAGCCGGCCTGGGCGAGCGCGACCGCCACCGGCCGGGCGCCCAGGCCATAGCCGTCG
>JAESSX010000224.1 GCA_016763915.1 Rhodospirillales bacterium | reverse complement strand
GCTGGTGACAGACTTCTTAGCCGTACCGTTCAAGACAAGGAGCCTAACCGTGTCCTGGAAATCCAACAAGTTGTGCGAATTACTGGGAATTCACGTTCCCATCATCCAGGCCCCCATGGCCGGGTCGACGACGCCGGAACTGGCCAGCGCCGTCACCAACGCGGGTGGCTTGGGCTCCCTGGGCTGCGCCTTCTTTAATGGACAACAGGTCGCCGATCAGTGCGCCGCCATGCGCGGGAGTACCAACGGCGCCTTCAACGTCAACTTCTTCGTCCATGCCGAACCGGTCGCGGACCAGGCGCGCGGCGACGCCATGCGCGCCGCCCTCGAACCCTATTACCGGGAGATGGGCCTGGGCGACGTGCCCGACGCGGCGCCATCGACCCCCAGCTTCGACTCCGACCAGCTGGCCGCCGTGCTGGCCGCCTCGCCGCCGGTCGTCAGCTTCCATTTCGGCATGCCGGCCGCCGCCATGGTGCAAGCCGTCAAGGATATGGGCGCGGTGATCCTGAGTTCGGCCACCACCGTTCATGAGGCGAAACAGCTGGAAGCCGCCGGCGCCGACGCGGTCATCGCCCAGGGCTTCGAGGCCGGCGGCCATCGCGGCACCTTCGCGTCGTCCTTCGAGGCCGGCAATGTCGGAACCCTGGCCCTGGTGCCCCAAGTGGTCGATGCTGTCAATGTGCCGGTGATCGCGTCGGGCGGCATCGCCGACGGCCGGGGCATCGCCGCCGCCCTGGCGCTCGGCGCCCAGGGGGTGCAGATGGGAACGGCGTTTCTGACCTGTCCGCAATCGGCGGCCCACGACGTCTACCGCCGCGCCCTGGTGGCGGCCGGCGACGACGCCACCCGCATCACCAGCGCCTTTTCCGGCCGCCCGGCGCGCGGGCTGGACAACCGCTATATCCGCGACATGGCCGGGCGTGAAGACATGTTCCCCGATTTCCCCATCAACAACACGCTGACCGGCCCGCTGCGCAAGGCCAGCGCCGAGGCCGGAAAAGAAGATTTCATGTCGCTGTGGTCCGGCCAGGCGGCGGCGTTGTCGAAATCCCTGCCGGCGGAAGAGCTGGTGGCGACCCTGATGGCGGAGACCGACGCCGTTCTCGCCCGCCTGGGCGAACAATAAGCCCGGCCTTGAAAACCGGGACTCCGCTTATAGCCGCCCCTTGACCTTCGGGGTCTCAGGGCCGCGTTTTTTTCCTTAGATACTGTTGCGATTTGAAATAATTTCCGACGACCAAATCCGCTTGATCGGAATGGATAATTAGCCATTCGTTGATAAAGCCGTAAAGATTTTCTCCTTCCGCCTGGCTCGGGTCCAGACGATACTTTTCGGTAAACTCAGCCACGACGGACAACAGGTTGTCATGTTGCTTCTTGTGAGAATCAAGATGCAGATACTGATGGTTCTTCATCCACGTTTCTTCATTTTCAAAGTGTTTCCCGAGGCAATTCATCAGTGTCGCCAAGACTTCCAATACGTTGGCCGATGAATAGTTTTCGGATTTTACGCAACGTCCCAACTGGTTGAGATGTTCCTGGATTTCAGCATGTTCCCGATCGAGACTGGCATGACGAAACACACTCACGGTGTGGCTTTGCATTAGAGATACTCCGTTTACGAAGGTTGATCCTTTTTTTACCCAAGCCGGGTAAAAGGCGGGGCCGGATTGAGAGGAGAACTCGCGCCGGCCCCTTTCACGCATTGCCCCGATTAGGCCGCCCGGACCTGGGTCAGGAATTTCCGCACTTCCTCCTTGAGCGTTTCCGATTGCGAACTCAGGTCATTGGCGGCCGTGGCGATTTCGCCGGCCGCCGATCCGGTTTCTCCCGCAGCCATGGTGATGTCGGCAATATTGCAATTGACCTCCTGCGTTCCGGCCGCCGCCTGCTCGACATTGCGGGCGATCTCCTGGGTCGCCGCACTCTGTTGTTCGACCGCGGCCGAGATGGCGGTGGCAATCTCGTTCAACTCGGTGATGGTCCGGCTGACGCCCTGAACGGCGCTCACCGAGCTGTCGGTCGATGCCTGAACGGCGCCGATCTGAAGGCTGATCTCCTCGGTCGCCTTGGAGGTCTGGGCGGCCAGGTTTTTGACCTCGTTGGCAACCACGGCAAACCCCTTGCCGGCCTCGCCGGCGCGCGCCGACTCAATGGTTGCGTTCAGGGCCAGCAGGTTGGTCTGCTCGGCGATGTCGGTGATCAGTTCCACCACCTCGCCGATCTTCTGCACCGAGTTGGCCAGTCCCTGGATCGTTTGTTCGGCCTCTTCGGCTTCCGACTTGGCGCCGGACGAGACATCCGACGACCGGCTTACCTGACGATTGATTTCGTCAATCGAGGAAGAAAGCTCCTCGGCCGCCGAAGCCACCGTCTGCACGTTGGTCGACGCTTCCTCGGAAGCCGCGGCAACCGTCGCCGATTGCTGGGTCGTCTGCTCGGCCGTTGCCGACATGGCAGTCGCCGAATTCTGCATTTGGGTGGATGCCGAAGCGACCGAATTAACGATGCCGCCGACGCTGGATTCGAAGTTGTCGGCGAGATTGTTCATGGCCTCGCGTTTCTCCTCCTTGGCGCGTATGGCGGCGGCTTCCTTCTCTTCCTGGGCCCGCTTCTCCGCCGCTTCCTGGTCGGCTTTCCGGACCTTCTGTTCGGCTTCCATTTCCTTGACCCGGATGGCGTTGTCCTTGAACACCTGCACCGCATTGGCCATATCGCCGATCTCGTCCGAACGGTCATGGCCGGGAATGTCGATGTCCAGGTTGCCGTCGGCGAGCGTGGTCATGGCATCGGTCATGGCGACCACCGGGGTTACGATGGAACGGATCGAGAAAAACGCGATCACGCCGGCCACGCCAAGGCCGACGCCAAGCACGATCCACTCGATCAAAGACAGGGTCGCGATATTCTGCTCATTGGCGACGGCGTCCGTGTTCAGCAGCCTTTGCTGGTTCGCCACCATGCCGCCCCGGCGCACGCCTTGTTCGTCCTTTTTGCCAAGCAGCGTGTCGAACAGCTTGCCGGCGCGCGGCGCGGCCTCGGTCACCAGCAGGTAATTGGCCATGTTCCATTTCCTGGAGCCGCGGATTTCAAACATCCGGG
>JAESSX010000223.1 GCA_016763915.1 Rhodospirillales bacterium | reverse complement strand
CCCTGCACAAAAATTGTTACTTTAACCAGCGTTTAATTTCCGATAAAAAAAACGCTTCAATAATCCCGGTTCCCTTCCATACAACCGTGTAAAAGGTCCATGCTGCCACCGCCGTCGAAACCACGCTCCGCCAAAGACCCTGTCCAGGCCCTGGTGGTCGGCGATTCCAAGGTCGTCGGCGATCTGGTCAATGGTATTCTGGACAAGGATTCGCGCATCCACATCCCCGCCCGCTCCGCCGACGGCACGCAAGCCGTTTCCAAATTCCGCACCATCGAGGCCGAGGTCGTGGTGCTCGACATCGGCGGCCATCCGAAGGATTCCCTGACCACCATTTCCAGGCTTCTGCGCATCGACGCCAAGGCCCGGATCATCATGGTTTCGACCCTCAATTTCACCAACGTCAAAACCGGGCTGGAGGGCATGGACCGCGGCGCGGTGGAATTCCTGCAGACACCGGCGACCCACACCCGGGATTCCAGTCACGCCGTGTTCCAACACAATCTGGCGGATGCGGTTTATGAACTGGGAATGGCGCGGCGCGGGGAAGGCGGACGGCTGGCCAAGACGGTTCCAAGCCCCGACACCCCGGTCCTACTGCGTCCGGCCTCCACCCAGACCCCGCACATTCTGGTCATCGCCAGTTCCACCGGCGGCCCCCAGGCGTTGTTGTCGGTGTTCGCCGGGCTGGCCGAGACGCTCACGGTGCCGATCCTGATCGCCCAGCATATGCCGCCGGTGTTCACCGGCGCGCTGGCCAAGAATATCGCCAAGCAAAGCGGGCGGCCCTGCGCCGAAGGCAAGGACGGCGAACTGGTGAAACCCGGGCGGGTCTATGTGGCGCCGGGGAATTACCACATGGTCCTGGAACGCGATGGCGCGGATGTCCGCATCCGCCTCAACCAGGGCCCGCAGGAAAACTACTGCCGCCCGTCGGCCGATCCCCTGCTCGTCAGCGCCGCCGAAATCTACGGCGCCAATACCCTGGGCCTGGTGCTGACCGGCATGGGCTGCGATGGCGAGGCGGGCAGTGCAGCCGTCGCCAAAGCCGGCGGTACCGTGATCGCCCAGGACCAGGCCAGCAGCGTCGTCTGGGGCATGCCCGGCGCCGTCGCCCAGAATGGGCTGTGCAGCGCCGTGCTGGCGCTGGACGAAATTGCCGGCTACCTGAACAAGGCGGTAACCTAAATCCCATAATACCAGGGCGCGAACACGGAGAACGCCAGCCACATCAACACCACTAGCGGCAGCCCGGCGCGGACGAAGTCGGCGAAGCGGTAATGGCCCGGCCCCATCACCAAAAGGTTCGTCTGATAACCCAGCGGGGATGCGAACGAACAGTTGGCGGCGAGGACCACGGCGACGGCGAAGATATGCGGGGCGACGCCCAGCTCCAGCGCCAGCCCGACGCCGATGGGCGTGAACAGCACGGCGGTGGCGTTGTTGGAAATGACATTCGTCATCACCGCGGCCAACAGGAAAAACACCGACAACACCATACCCGGCGAAGCCCCGGACAGGACCCCGATCAGGCCGTGCGCCACCAGGGCAGCGCCGCCGGTATCCTGCAGGGCGACGCTCATGGCGATGGCGGCGGCGATGGCGGTGACGATTTTGGAATCGATGGCGCGCGCCGCCTGGCGCACATTGAGCACCCCCGTCGCCACCATGACGATGGCGCCGGTCATGGCCGCGGCCACGATCGGCACCAGCCCCGACGCCGCCAGCACGACCACGGAGAGGAAAATCGTGCTCGCCCGTTTGGCATGGTCCAGCGCCGGCAAATCCTTGGCCGTGCCCTCCAGCAGCACCACGTCCCGGTTACGCCTGAGCCGGAGGATGTCGTCGGGTTGGCCCTGAATCAACAAGGCGTCACCGGCCTGCAGGCGGATCTCGGTGATCCGCTGGCGGACCATCCTGGACCGGCGCTGGATGCCGAGCACGATGCAGTGGGTCTTGTAGCGGAATCCGATCTGCGGCAGGGTCAGGTTGATCATCCGCGACGCCGGAGCGACCATCACTTCGGCCAGGGCCTGGCCGCCTTCCTGCCAACGCCCGGTCGAGGTCACCTCGCCCGGAATGTCCAGGCCATTTTCCAGATCGGGATGCAGCAGGTCCGGGTCATTGCTGAGAAAATCGCCCAGCGCCTTGCGCGTCGCCGCGACCACCAGAATGTCGCCGGGCCGCGCGACATAATCCTCGAACGGCGGCAGGATCGCCTGTTCGCCGCGTTGCACCATGCGCAGCGTCTTTTCCGGCAGGCTGGGGAAATGACCGCCCGGCGCATCCTTGCCGACCAGGTCGGACTCCGCCGACACGGTAATCTGGGCGAGGAATTGCTTGTGGTCGCCGGCGACCAGGTCATCGGCCATGCCGACGCGGTCCGGTAACAGCCGGGGGGCTATGAAAACCACATACAACAGTCCCGTCGACGCCAGCACCAGACCGGGTATGGAAAAATCGAAAAATCCGAACGGGGTCATCTTCATCTCGATCAGGGCGCTGTTGACCAGGAGGTTGGTCGATGACCCGATCAGCGTCGTCATGCCGCCCAGGATGGCGGTGTAACTGAGCGGGATCATGATCTTGCTGACCGAATGGCCGAACCGGGCCGCCAGTACCTGCATGATGGGGATGAAAATGACGACCACCGGCGTGTTGTTGAGAAAAGCGCTGACGGTCCCGACGACGACCAGCGTCGCCATGACCGCGACCATGGCCGACACATGGCCATGGCTCCATTGCAGGAACCACCCGGCGCCGCGTTCCAGGATACCGGTACGGATCATGCCCTGGCCCAGCACCAGCAGGGCCAGAACCGTGATCAGGGCCGGGTTGGCGAAACCCTCGAGAATGCGTTTCGACGTGAGCAGGGAATTTCCGTCCGGGTCCGGAACCGGGAATAAATGGAAAAAGACCAGAAGCGCACAGATGATGCCGATGGAGATCACCTCCATCGGCACGCGCTCGGTTACATAAAACACCAGGCCCGTTATAATGAGGGCGAACACCGCCCACATCTGAAATTCCATGCCTGCCGCCATATCCTGCTCCCGGTCGACAGCTTAGCCTATTCGGAAGGGACGTGGCACCCGAATGACATCGAGTAAAAATTGCAAAATAAAATACCGCCTGTGATCGCCGTCACTGCGCCGGGGACGGAAAAACGCCAGAATGGCTTTCATCAGATCAGAGTCTCCCTACTTTGTCTGTCAAATATCCCAAAACCCACCGCCGGGCCTCTTCCCCAGAGGCCCGGTTCCCATTTGGGGGCGGCTTTTCAGATCGGGGAATCCCACGGCGTCAGGCGGGGAACCCATCGCGGCACGTTCGCCTTGTAGGTCCGGTAATCGTCGCCGAAGCGGCGCTCCAGCCCTTTCTCCTCGAACAGGGGAAAGTAGACCGAATTGAGGGCGAAAAAGGTGATCCCCCACCACCCGACCGGCCACGACGACAACACCAACGCCTCCCCCAGCAACATCAACAGCACGCTCGAGATCATCGGGTTCCTGACGTGCCGGTATGGGCCGCGAACAACCAGGTTTTGCGGCGGGTCCCAGGGCGCCGGGGTGCCCTGGCCGATGTGTACGAACAGGGAAGCCGTCCAGGTTCCCAAAAACAGCCCCGCGCCCAAGGCCGCAAGCCCGGCCCAGACTTGAATCCACCCCGGCGGCGACAGAGCTCCGGCGAAGGCGGTGCCCGCCGCCGCCCAATGGATAATCCCGGGCACCAGGACCACCACCGTGCCCGGCAGGATCAGAACGGCTTTTATCATCCGCGACTTCATCGCCTTCTCCCTTGCCTGGAGGGCCGGAACGCGCATCAATACACAGCCAGGGAATTTGTACGCCGTTTCCCGCCTTTGAACGAGTGGATAGAAAAAGGAGCCAAACACAATGATCGTGGTGATTTTCGAGGTGTCGATCAACCCCGACCACAACGAGCGGTATTTCGAGCTTGCCGGTGCCTTGCGCAAGGAACTGGAAAGCACCGATGGATTCGTGTCCATCGAACGGTTCCAGAGTCTCAACACCGAAAACAAATATGTCTCGCTGTCGTACTGGCGCGACCGCGACGCCGTTGACGCCTGGTACCGGAAACCCAACCACCGCGACGCCCAGCGCGAAGGCCGCGACGGCGTGTTCCTGGATTACAGGATTTGCGTCGCCGACGTCTTTCGCGATTACGACATGGCCCAGGGGCGCCCTGAATAGGCGCAAAAAAACGCCGGGTTTTATTTAAAAAACCCGGCGAGTTAAACAGGGATGGGTCAGGAGCGAGGGGTAAGGCCCCTGAGCCGAAGCT
>JAESSX010000222.1 GCA_016763915.1 Rhodospirillales bacterium | reverse complement strand
GGCAGGGAGGCGGCCTCCTTGAGGCTCAGGTGGCCGGGCATCGGGACGACGGCGGCTGCGTTCAGCACGACCTGTTCGGCCAGCACCCCGTCGATGGCCCCGCCCAGGGCCGAGCTCATGGCGGCCGGGCTGATGCCGCCCGCGTCCCAGTCCTGGAAGAAGCAGCCCATGACCCGGTCCCCGTCCTTGATGCCGGTGACACCGTCGCCGACGGCGGTGACGACGCCGGCGGCGTCGGAATTGGGCACCGTCGGATAAGGCAGATTGCGCGCCTCCGGGTCGCGGATGGTCGACAGGTCGCGGTAATTGATCGACGACGCGCCGATCTGAACCAGAACCTGTCCGGGGCCGGGTTGCGGCGTCGGGCGCTGGTTCATTTCCAGCGCATCGATGCCGCCAGCGGAGGTGATTTCCCAGGCTTTCATATAGTCATATTTTCCAATCAGGTAACGGGTATCATCCCGCCGTCGACATTGATGGCGGTGCCGGTGATGTAAGCCCCGGCGTCGGAGGACAGGAAACACGCGATATTGGCGAATTCCTCGGCCTCGCCGACGCGGCCCAGGGGGATGATTTCAGCCATCTCCGCATAGAAATCGTCGAGCGATTGGCCGTCCTGCCGGGCGGCGTTGCGGCGCACCCATTGGTCGGACTTGATGCGCCCGACGTGGAGCGAATTGACGAGCACGTTATAAGGGGCGAATTCGCCCGCCATGGCCTTGGTCATGGCAAGGCCGGCGGCGCGGGTGACGGCGGTCGGCGCGCCTTCGGCCGGGGGCGCCTTGGCGCCGGAATTCAAAATGTTGAGAATACGCCCCCAGCGCCGCGCCTTCATATCCGGCAACACCAGGCGGCTGAACCGGATGGCGCCGAACAGCTTGAGGTCCAGGTCGGCCTGCCAGATGTCGTCGGTAATCTCCTCGAACGGGCCTTTTTGCGACGAGCCGGCGTTGTTGACCAGAATGTCGATCGGCCCGAGGGCGTCTTTGGCCTGCCCGTACATGCGTTTGCATTGGTCGGCGTCGGTGATGTCGCCGGCAATGGCGACGACTTCGGCGTCGGCGTTCTGCAGAATGGCGTCGCGGGCCTGCTCCAGCACGTCCGCGCGCCTGGCGATGATGGCGACGTTGCCGCCGGAGCGGGCGAAACGATCGGCGATGGCGAAGCCGATGCCCAGACTGCCCCCGGTGATCAGGGCATTGCGTCCGTTCAGGCGTATATCCATGAAGGTCTCTCTGTTGATGGAGGTGGCTAGCCGACGCCGCCGATGATGTGGCTGATGGCGGTGCCGACGCGGCGCACCATGTCGTACAGGTTCTCGATGGGGTCGAACAGTTCGCGGTGTTCGCGCTCGTAGCCCTGATCGGCGTCGGTGCGGTAGGTCGCCGCCTCGCCGAAGGCGTCCGGGTCGGGCGCGGCCTCGGACACCGGGAATCCCTGGCGCAGGATATCGACGCCGTGTTTGATGTTGAGATGAAGAAGTTCGTTGATGACGTCGTCGGCCGACCGCGCCAGGTTGGAAAACCGGGGCATGCGGGCGATAAGCAGGAAGATTTCCTGGATCAGGGCGATGCGCACGCTGTGCAACAGCGCCAGATCGGACGAACAGTCGCGGGCGTATTCCGGCAGCAGGCTTTCGGCGTTCATGTCGGTCAGCGCGCGGTCCAGAAACACCGTATCATTGAGGAATATCCGGTAGACCCGGTTCATTTTTTCGTGCCGCGACGAATGGCGCAGGATGTGGGCGAGATGTTGCATCTGCTCGACCCGCTCGGGGTTGTTCTCGATCGTCGAGCGCCTGATCCAGATGGTCGGATCGAACAGCGAAATATATCCGTGCAGCCGATCCAGGTCCGACAGGTGGCGGGCATAGGCCGCCATCGATATGAACCGCCGGAGCCGGTCGGATTTTTGCAGCATCTCGTTGAAGCGTTCCTGGTCCTTGGTGATGGCCTTGCCGAGCCCGCTGATGGTGTTGGACAGATAGCCCAACTGTTGCAGGATGGCGTTGTGCGGAATGGCACGCACTTGCGACGGGTGTTCCATGTCGACCTGGCCGCCGTCTACGTGCTGGCGCTTCATGGTCCTGGACCCGGTCGGGTACAGCAGGTTGAGCCCGAACAGGTCGAGCGTCACCGCGTAATCGGGGTTGTCCATCAGGCGTTCGTTGAAGCCCTTCACGGACAGGAAGAAATCCAGGGAATAGTCGTTGTCTTCGTAGAACGGGTCCGGGGCGGCAGGGTCGCCGGCCCCGTTCGGCCCATCGGCGAGGGCGTGGTCGAGCAGGCGGCAGACGGTGGAAAAGGCCAAATCCGGATTGGCGAAATAGACATAGCCGTCGCCGCCCTGGAAGCTGACTTCCTGCTTGATGCGGATTCCGGCCTTGCGGAAGGCGGCCCGCGCGGCCGGCGGATAGATGTAATCCAGCCGGTCGGAAAAACTCAACGGGTGGGCGCCGCGACCGATCGATTCCCCGTGGGTGTCGAATATAACCAACTCGACGTCCGCCAGGTCGCGTTCCGCCATCAGGTGCGCCAGCTTGATGCGCGTGCGCTCCAACGCCAATGACGCCGGAATCTGCCCGATATAGCGCCCGGCGTCGGAATACCCTGTCTGGATGCACAGCCGGCCGCGGTGGCGGATGGTCTCGACGTATTGCGGGTTGTCGAGCAACTCGGCGATGATCTCGTGGCCCAGTTCCAGCGCTTGCGACGTCTCGAACAGCGGCGATATGTCGATCTTGTTCTCGATGCCGAACAACTTGGCGAAATAGAGGGCGGACAGCACCGTAAACGCCGAGTTGCATTCGGCGATCAGGAAGCGGACCGGCTCGCCGGTATCAACGAATTTGAGGAACTGCGTCACCAGCATGACCAGGCGCTTGGCCGATGTGCGCTCGCGCATGATCGAGCCGAAATTGATCGCCACGGGCTCGACCTCTTCCAGCAGCGCGCTGATGTTGCGCAGGTAGCGGCGCCGGTTGGCCGGGTCTTCGGGCGACGAGGTCAGCGACACGTCATGGCGGATGGCGTTGGCGATCTGGGTGGCGTTGAGGCGGACATGGGTGTGCGCGAAGGCGAGGCCGAAATTGGCCATCTCGGCGCGCAGCACCGCCAGCCCGGCGGCGGGCTCTCCTCCCTTGTCGATCTCCTCGCCGAGCCGCCCGATGGCCCAGCCGAGGTCGATGAGCCGGGTTTCCAGGCTATCCACCAGCGCCTGGCTGAAGGCGGCGACGGCGTTGGCGTCATCGGGGTCGGCGACGAGCCGTGCGAGGTCGCCGTCGAGCATGGCCGCCGATTCCCTGAGCCGGTCTTGAACGTCGTCCAGCCCGTCTGTCCCCGCGAGGGCGTCCAGGTAATCGTCCAACGCCAGCTTCTCGACGATCAGGCGCTGTTTCAGGGTGACGGCCCAGCCGATGTCGGCGCGCCCGTCGAGGTCATAGCCGACCCAGCTTGCCACGGTCAGCAGTTTCGGTGTCAGGGTCTGCCAGTCGTCGGGATAGGCCCGCCGGGCGACGTCAAACAGCACCCGGTAGACGCGGCGGAGCGCGCGCCGGATATTGCCGATGGCCATCAGGGCGAAGTCCATTTCGTCGTCGAGGGTCATCGTCTCGGGCGAGCCGTGCGGGGTGGTGGCGGCCTCGCCGATCAACTCGGCCAGGGTTTTGCCCGCGAGATCGTCCGGCCCGCAGCCGGTTTTTGGAGAGGCCCCGTCACCCCGGGTCGCCAGCTCGGCGAGGATGCTGGTCAGGCGCTGGGAAATGGAAAACGTCGGGTGCGCGGTGATGACGATGCCGAAGGCTTCGCGCTCAACGGTGTCGCGAAAGACTTCGAACGCCACCGGTTGGCCGTCGGCGTCCCGTGTCAGCGACTCGAACAGGGTGGCGAGGATGGTTTCGTTTTCCCCGCCCGAGCATTCGCCGACGTAATCGCGCAGTTTCCGCGCCCGGTAGGTGAAGGCGTTCGCCGTCAGCAGCCGGATCAGGTCGGACAATCCGTCCAGGTCGGTGCGGCCGTCCTGAATCAGGCTGGAAATATGCAGCGCCAGATTGCGCGCCGTCGACTGAAGGTGGTTCGCCGCCGCCTTTTCCTCGAGTTCGGACAGCTTCTCCGTCAGCTCGCCGCGCAGGCGCGACGCCTCGGGGAAAAGGCGTTCCTCGATTTCGCCCAAGGCGGCAGATGTCATGGCGTTATCTTTCGGCACTCCAGGGTCCTGGTTTGAGGTGGATTTGTTCAGCTTTCGCCTCCGTCCGGACGGAGCCTTAAGCGTTTGGATTGGCTCTTGAATATAGAAAATCGACGGCAATGTAAAACAACGCAGACCGCGCCTGTCGGACCAAACGGCGGGGCCGGGGACCGGACATGGGGGGTTTTTTGTCGTTTTTCGGTGGCGGCGGCGGGCGCAAGCGACTAAAACAAGCCCGGAAATCAACGCAACTCCCCTGGAAACGATCGTGACTCCTCTCGACAAAGCCGTCGCCAGCCGCCGCACGTTCGCCATTATCTCGCACCCCGACGCCGGGAAAACGACGCTGACGGAAAAACTGCTGCTGTTCGGCGGCGCCATCCAGCTTGCCGGCGCGGTCAAGGCGCGCGGCGCCCAACGCCGTGCCCGTTCCGACTGGATGAAGGTCGAACGCGAGCGCGGTATTTCGGTGACCTCGTCGGTGATGACCTTCGAATACGATGGCCTCACCTTCAACCAGCTCGACACCCCGGGCCACGAAGATTTCAGCGAGGACACCTACCGCACCCTGACGGCTGTCGATTCGGTGATCATGGTCATCGACGCCGCCAAGGGTATCGAGGCGCAGACCCGAAAATTGTTCGAGGTGTTCCGTTTGCGCGACATGCCGATCATCACCTTCATCAACAAGATGGACCGCGAGGCCCGCGACCCGTTCGAAATTCTCGACGAAATCGAACAGGCCCTGGCCCTCGAGGTGACTCCGGCCAGCTGGCCGATCGGCATGGGACAGAGGTTTCTCGGCTGTTACGACCTGTTCCATGACCGGCTCGGGCTGTTGTCCCGGTCGAAGGGGGAAATGCCCGAGGAAAGCCTGGCCTGTGAAGGCCTCGACGATCCCCGCCTGGGCGAGGCCCTGCCCGGTTACGAGGTCGAACAGCTGCGCGCCGAGGTGGAAATGGCCAAGGGCCTGTGTCCGGACTTCGACAT
>JAESSX010000221.1 GCA_016763915.1 Rhodospirillales bacterium | reverse complement strand
TCGGGGCTGCCGAAGCGCAGCGAATTCAAGTTGGCGATGGGACGCGCGCCCATGGTGAAAACATCGCGCAGGATGCCGCCGACGCCGGTCGCCGCCCCCTGGTAGGGCTCGATGAAGCTCGGGTGGTTGTGGCTTTCCATCTTGAAGATGACGGCCTGGTTATCGCCGATATCGATGATGCCGGCGTTTTCGCCCGGCCCGCAGATCACCCAGGGCGCCTCGGTGGGCAGCGTCTTAAGCCATTTTTTCGATGATTTGTAGGAGCAATGTTCCGACCACATGACGGAAAAAATGCCGAGTTCGGTGATGTTCGGCTCGCGCCCCAGAATCTCCAGAACCTTGGCGTATTCGGACGGGCTAAGCCCGTGGCTTTCGACCAGTTCAGGGGTAATGGGGGCGGTGTCAGCGGAGGCGTCATTCATGGGGCTCTTTTAGCAGATGGGCGACGGGAGGCAATGGCGGAGGCGGATGTCATTCAGCCATTGATGCCCGTCCCCGCAATACAAATATATAGTAATAAGGACGTTACGGGTTTGGTTGAGGGCTGCCCAAAAGAACGTCATTCAAACTCAAACCGTCCGCGGAAGCGTTTTCCAGCGAATTGATTTCACGCCAAGGGGTGTCGGCCATGGTCGATATTGCGCCTCTGAATTATGAGCGATGGGCGGTCATCGTCAACCCGCTTCAGGCGCCCGATACCCGGGGGGAAAGGGCCCCGGCCGAAGCCCGCCATACGGAACAGCTTATCCAGGTGAGCCCGTCCCTTAACCGCCTGGATACCCGGAAAAAAGAAAGCCTGATCGAACAAACGCTGATGCCGGCGGCGGTGCGCAGGAAAATCCTTGAACGCAAGCCGGTGGCCTCCCCGGTGACGTCGCATCCGGCCGGTTGGGCCCTGCGCCAGCCGCTGCCGATAGGGATTTTCACGTCCGCCGGCGACCAGCCGGCCCCGGACCCCGGAAAAGTAACAGAACTCTACACGCCACCCGAAATCTCGCCCGAGACAAGCGTACGGCTTTCCGGATGACGCCTGGGGGCGATCCCTCCGGCCGGTCTCATAAACCGGAGTTCCGACCTCGATGGCGTGTGCCCGCCGGCTGCGTTTGATCGTTCAAACGGTTACGCCGAAACGTTGGAGAGCAGTTCAAGGCGGTCCTTGGGGGCGGCAAGTCAAAAAGTCAGACGATTGACATAGTCAGACGACCGACTTATTCTTTGTCGTTGGCGCCCGGTACTGTCTGGCTCCGTGCCAGGCCGCCGGATGGATCGGGGCGGCGACGTTCCCGCCCATGGCCGCCGACGTGACCCTGTTTATCTGAACCCCGCAAAGGAGATTGAAAAAATGGAAGCCGTTGATATTGAACTGGATACCCGGGGCCTGAATTGCCCGATGCCGATCCTGAAAATGCGCAAAGTCCTTGAGGCGGCCAAAGGCGGCGAGGTCATTAAAATGTTTTCATCGGACCCGGGGTCCGTCACCGATATGGATTCCTTCTGCCGGCAGACCGGAAACACGTTGTTGTCGAGCGACCGCCAAGGCGGGGATTTCATTTATGTGGTGAAAAAAGTCTGACCGCGATGCCGGATTCCGCCGGGACCATTCTCGTTACCGGAGCAAACGGGTTTACGGGATCGCACGCCCTGAAGGCCCTCTCAAGGCAGGGGGCGGGTCGGTCATTGCCGCCGTGCGCGACCGGTCCAGGCTGCTCGATTGGTACCGGGGAGAGGTCCGCCAGGGCGACCTGAGGGATCCGGCCTGCCGCCGGGGCGTGCTGGAGGGCGTGGAGACCGTCATTCACGCGGCGTCGTGGACATCGGTTTGGTCCAACGCCGAAAACACCCGCCGCCGGCTCCGAAAAAGCACACCTTGTGGCCGCACCTTTGCGGCGGTGCCGATATCGAGGATCCCTTGCAGGGCGCGGCCGGTGGCGATGGCGAAAGCGGTCGATGAAATGGTATGATGGACCTAGGCCACTGGCATCTTTGACAGGCTGCGATTATAAAAAAGGCCGGGCCCCCTTCATGGAAGCGCTTATGACCGCTAAAGGTGAGCATAACCGGCAAAGTATTATCGATGCCGCCAACAGTTTGATTTACAAACAGGGCTACAACGTGACATCGTTGGCGGATATCGCCCGCCAGTCGGGAATCCCCAAGGGCAATTTCTATTTCTATTTCAAAAGCAAAGACGAACTTCTGCGGGCGGTTTTTAACGACCGGATCCAGCACCTGGTGGCGTTGACGGCGTCCTGGGAGACCGAATACGCCACCCCCCTCGAATGCCTGCACCGATATGCGGACGTTCCGCACAAGGACTGGACCGAGATCGTGGAATACGGCTGCCCCATCGGCACGCTAAGCGGCGAACTGGGCAAGATGTGCAATCCCGATGACGGACTGGCGGTGAAAATCTTTGCCGTCCTGGTCGGGTGGAGCGGCCGCCAATTCCGGAAAATGGGTTTTCCCGCCGAGGATGCGGACCGCTACGCCCGGCATCTGCTGATGCGGATGCAGGGCGCGGCCAGCATGGCCCATGCGTTCCACGACCCGAAATGGATCAAGGAGGAAATCCGGGCCATTCACCAATGGCTCGATGACCTTGGCCCCACCCGGACGCCGAAGCCCTCCGGAAAATAATTGGCGCCGGGTGGCGGCGGGTTTAAGCCCAGGGGCCGCGGCCGGCCCTGGGCGCGGGGGTCAACCCGCAGTCCAGCCGCCGTCGATCAGCAGCGCCGAGCCGGTTACCAGCGACGATGCGTCCGACGCCAGATAGAGCACCGCCCCCATGATGTCTTCGACCTCGCCCAACCGGCCCAGCTTGATCTTCGACTTGATCCATTTGACCCGTTCCGGGTCGGCAAGCGTGCTCGCGGTCAACGGCGTGCGGATGAAGGTCGGGCAAATGGTGTTGACGCGGATGTTGTGCGGCGCCAGTTCCACCGCCATGGCCTTGGACAGCCCCTCAATGGCGTGCTTGGACGAGGCATAGACCGTTCGGTCGATGCCGCCGACATGGCCCATCTGCGATGAGGTATGGATGATGGTGCCGCCGTTTCCGCCATCGATCATGGCCCGGGCGACCGCCTTGGCAACGAAAAAGGCGGCCTTGACGTTGACGTCCATGACCGCGTCGAAATCGTCTTCGGACATATCGGTCATGGGGCCGGGGCGGTTGATGCCGGCGTTGTTGAACAGGATATTGAACGGCCCCCCGGCTTCCATGGCGGCGGTAACGACAGCCATCGCGGTCTGGGTGTCGGAAACGTCCAGTTGCACGGCCTCGGCCGAGCCGCCGGCCTCGTTGATGGCGGCGGCGGCCTGTTCAAGGTCATCGAGCGACCGCGCCGCCAGCACCACGTGGGCGCCGGCTTCGGCCAGCGCCGCCGCC
>JAESSX010000220.1 GCA_016763915.1 Rhodospirillales bacterium | reverse complement strand
CGAAGGCCGACGCGAAGGGCACGGAGACCATCCTGGTGGTCGAGGACGACGCGAGGACGTCGTGGCCATGTTGAACCGATTGGGATACACGGCATTGGAAGCAAAGGATGGCCCGTCGGCGCTGAAAGTCCTGAGGGAGAACGGCAAAGTCGTCGATATGGTGTTCAGCGACGTTGTCATGCCGCCGGCATGAGCGGGATCGATCTCGCCAACGAACTGAAACGCCAATACCAAAGCATCAAGGTGATGATGACCACAGGCTATCCGGAGAAGTTCATCGACAGGGAGGGTGTCGACGGCACAGGGATCACGCTGCTTCGCAAACCTTACAAGAAGGCCCACCTGGCGGAGGCCGTGCGGACGGCTTTGGGTCGGTAAACAGCCGAACTTTTGGCTTCAAAAACCATCGGCTTTCGGTCTCCATCCGCTGGTTTTCATATTTTGTCGCATCGACCGGTAGAGGCGGCAATCAAAAACGGACATTGATCCCCGGCCTGCAAATGGCCCCCTGCAGCCCCAAGATCGGACATAGGGTCGGCGCCGTCCGCGGCATGGCAAACGAATTTCGGCCTTGATGTGACGGCCATTATTTTCTGTAATTCGACGATGGAAATTGAATGCCTATCCGATGACCGGGCCGTGCTCGGGGAAAGCCCTGTCTGGTCGTCCGCCGAAAACGCCGTTTACTGGGTTGATATCCTCGGCAGGAAACTTCATCGCACGACCCCGCATGATCGGCAAACCCGAACCTGGGAAATGCCGAGTTTCCCCGGCATGATCGCGTTGCGCCGCAAAGGCGGTCTGGTCATCGCCCTGCAGGATGGGATCTATGGTTTTGATCCCCGCTCAGGCCAGCTGGATCTGCTTGTGCCCCTCGAGGCGGACGACCCTGAAAACAGGCCCAACGACGGCAAGTGTGACGAGGCGGGACGGCTTTGGCTCGGTACCATGAATGCGGTGGATGCAAGCCGGCCGACGGGAAATTTTTATCGAATAGACCCCGACCTGACCGTCACCAGGGTCAGATCCGATTATCGTATTCCCAACGGCCTTGCCTGGAATCCCGAAAATACCGTGATGTACCACACGGACACGCGGACCTATGTCGTCAGGTCCTATGGGTTCGACCCGGCAAACGGAAATTGCCTGTCGGAAAAAGATTTTTTCCAATTCCATAAAGAGAAGACCGGTGGTGTGGATGGCGCGGCGATGGACGTCAACGGCGGCTATTGGGCGGCGCTCTACGGCGGTCGAAAGCTGATCCGGGTTTTGCCGGACGGCACGTTGGACACGGAAATCCCGTTGCCGGTTTCGCAACCGACGATGCCGGCCTTCGGCGGCCCGGACATGAAAACATTGTTTATAACGTCGGCCCGTCAAAAGCTGGATGCCGGTGACTTGGCGTCACAGCCCTTCGCCGGCGGACTTCTTGCCGTATCCGTCGATGTTCAGGGCCACCGGGTCTATGCCTTCGGCGGTTGAATGACGCCGGGCGCCGGTTCGGTTCTGATAATGGGGCGGCAGCGGTCGCGGCCTCAGTCCGGCGACACTCTGCCTTTTTCGCTCATCCCCTGGCATTCGGCGAAGATGCGCCGCACGCAGGTTTCGCAGCGGTCCGGGCTGAGCTGCTTGAAGATCGCCGGGATCGCCGTTTTTTTCGACAGGAAGATATTTTTCCGCCCGATAATGTCCAGGTAGCCGCCGCGTTTGAGGAACATCTTGTCCTCGAGGCGAAGGCCGCTGATGTACAACCCGCCGCCTCTTTCGTGCAGCGTGGCGGCCTCTTCGGCCAGCATTTCGGCGCCCGATACATCGATGGCGGCGATGCTGTCGGCGACGATCAGCACGTGATTCAGCAATGGGTCGGCCTTGTAAATGTACCCGAGCCTGCGGGCGACGGCATTGACCGAGCCGAAAAACACCGCCCCGTTGATTTCCAGAATCTCCAGCTGCGGGCAGCGCCGGGTGGACGTCGGGCCGACGGGAATGAACCGCCGGGGCGTCGAATCGGGGCACGGGATGACGGAATACATCCTCGGGTTGGCGGTGCGGTTCAGGTACAACACCAACGACAACAGCACGCCCGCGTAAATGGCGAATTCCAGTTCCAGCAGCAACGTGGCGACGAAGGTGACGATCAGCACCGCGCTTTCCGATCGGCTGACCCGGAGAATGGTCTGGATATGGTGGACGTCGACCAGCCGGTAGGCGACCAGCAGGATAATCCCGCCCATCGCCGAGATCGGCAGATACGCCGTCAGCGGGGCGATGGACAACAGGATTATCGCCAGGAAGACCGCCGACAGGATGGCGGCCAGCGGCGTCTCCGCGCCCGAGGCGTGATTGATGCCCGACCGGGTAAACGAGCCCGAGCCGGCATAACTGGAAAAGAAGCTGGCGACGATATTGGACAGTCCCTGGCCGACGAATTCCTGGCTGGCGTCGATGCGCTGGTGCGTCTTGGCGGCGATGGAGCGGCCGATGGAGACCGCTTCGATCAGGCCCAGCACGGCCACGGCCAGCGCCTGGGACGCCAGTTCGCGGAAGATGGCGAAGGAAAAGTCCGGCATCGACAGCGGTGGCAGGTGGCCGGGAATCTCGCCGATCAGGGCGATGCCGTGGGCCGGGCCGTCTAACCCTAAGCTCAACAGGCTGCCCATGACCATCGCCAGCAGCATATAGGGCGATCGCGGAAGGCCCCATTTCAGGGCCACCGCGAGGGCCAGCGTAAAGCCGGCGATGGCGATGACGTATAAATTGGCGCTGTCGATCCGGGAGCCGATGAACATCCAGGTGTGCAGGAAGGAATCGCCCCTTGCGATGTCGATGCCGAGCACGCTTTTCATCTGGCTGGTGACGATCAGGATGGCGGCCCCGGCGGTAAACCCGACGACCACCGAGTGCGACACGAAATTGACCAGACGGCCCAGCTGCGCCAGGCCGAACGCCAGTTGATAAGCGCCGGCCATGAAGGTCAGGGTCAGGGCCAGGGAAATGAATTCGGGCGAGCCCGGTTCGGCGTGTTGGCTGATGGCGCTGAAGACGACCAGGGAAATCGCCGTCGTCGGCCCCGACACCAGGTGCCAGGACGAACCGAACAGGGCGGCGATAATCGGCGTTACGATCGCCGTATACAGCCCGTATTGCGGCGGCAGGCCGGCGATGATGGCGAACGCCACCCCCTGCGGCAGGACGATGACGGCGCCGGTCAGGGCGGCGGCTATGTCGGCGCGCAAAGTTTTCCCGTCGATACGGGACGTCCAGCTCAGGAACGGCAATGCCTGTCTAGCGACAAACAGCCCCAAGCTGTGCCAGGAGAAATTCACAGAACGCAATTTTTTAAGCTTTAAGTTCAGTATGTTAAGACTAATCTTAACATATGCGAAAAATGTATATTACCAGGCCCGCTTTGACCAGCAGAAATTACGCCGCGGGCACGGATAAGCAAATTTTTTATCCGCCGGGCTGCGTCACCTGTTCCCAGGGGGTCACCGGCAGGAAGGCGCTCACCAGTAAATCGATAAAGACCCGCACCTTGGGAGACAGATGCCGGTTGTGGGGATAGACGGCGTAGATGTTGGTTTGCGTGGTGGTCTCGAAATCGGCAAGGACCGGCACCAGCCGCCCCTCCTTTATATCCGCCGCGAGGGTGAAGTTGCCGGCCCGGATCAAGCCGATGCCGGCCAGCACGGCGTTGTGCAGAGCGACGGCATTGTTGGTTTCGAAATTGCCCCGGACCTCTATGCGGCGCGGCCCGTCGGGGCCCTTGAATTCCCACTGGTTAAGGCTCGTCGCCGTGCTCAGGATGATGCAATTGTGATTTTTCAGATCGTCCGGAGTGCGCGGGATGCCGTGTCGCTCAAGATAAGACGGTGCCGCCACTACCATGCGCCGGACCGGACCCAACTTGCGGGCAATTAAAGTGCTATCGGGCAACTGCCCGATGCGAATGGCGACATCGACCTCCTCTTCGACCAGATTAACGAAATTCTCGGACAACGTGAGTTGGACCCGAAGGTCCGGGCATCGGGCCAGGAAATCGGGGATCAGGGGTTCGATGTGATCCTGGGCGAAGGCCGTCGAGGCATTGACCTTCAAAAGCCCGCGTGGTTCGCCGCGCAGGTCGCTGATCGACTGCTCCGCCTCGTCGATGGCGGCCAGGATCGGCGTGCAGTGTTGATAGAAAGTTCGCCCTTCGCCGGTCAGGCCGACGCGCCGGGTGGTCCGGTTGAGAAGGCGCACGCCGAGGCGATCCTCGAGCCGTCCGATCAGTTTGCTGACCGCCGACGGCGTCAATTTCAGGGCGCGTGCCGTGGCCGAGAAATTCCCCGTCTCGGCGACGCGGACGAAAACCGCCATTTCGCTTTGGGAATCCATGAACCGTCTATCGATCAGTTTATCTATGAATAAAATTCACTAAAGTTGTTATTTATAACCATATTATCAAATTTTAGGAAACATTTTATACAAGATGGCGAAACCCGGAAGCCACGCTCCGGTCAACACAAAGGAGTAAAAGCCATGTCAGGTAACATTTGCGAATTACAGCCCGAGATTACCCAAGACCAGATCAACGCCGGCATCCGCCGCGCGCATATCCTGCGCAGCCGGTATTTCAGCACTCTCCTGTCCGGGAGGTTCCGCAAAGGCATCGAAGCGATTGCCGCCATGAGCCGTCGGCGCAACCAGTCCCGTCATCTGGCAGACCTTCCGGATTACCTGCTCAAGGATATTGGTATCTCCCGCGACCGGATTGAGAGTTTGGTTTCCGGTGCCCTGAGGCGCGATTCGTTGTCGCTAAGTCCGACCGGCAGCCCGTCGTCACAGCCGGCCTTCTGGCGCGGTGCGCCTGGCCGGTCATCCGTCGCGACCATGACGCCAAACAAGTTGGCCGCCTAAGCCATGGAGAGGAGGAAAACGACAGGTCGTTTATCTTGCCGTTTGAGATGATGGAGGCGGTCGGACTTTTGGCGCGGACGGAGGGAAAACTTCCCGAACCGGTGTATTCGGGAAAGGGCACGGCCGGACTGATCGACGAAATCCGCAAGGGCACGTTTTCCAAGGACGAAACCCTCGCATTAGTGCATACTATCGTATTCGTGCATACTAACGGTTAGGCCGCCTTGTTACCTTACGAGGAGCATTCAGTAAGAAAGGCAGCCTAGGTACCGTGGCGTTACGCCACACCTTGGCATAAATGGAGGCAACCAAAGTTCAACCCCAGGGAGGTTTAAATGTTCAGGAAACTCAGTATCGCTGTAACGGCCATCGCGTTTTTCGCCGTGAGTAATACGGGGAACGCCGTCGAGTTCTACGGCACCCTTAAGAAGGTCAAGGATTCGGGCCAGATTGTCATGGGCCACCGCGAAGCGTCGGTCCCGTTCGCCTACATGGGCCCCGACGGCAAGCCGGTCGGCTACACGGTCGATCTATGCTACAGGATCATCGATAGAATCAAGAAAACGCTTGGGAATTTCGCAAGGCGGTTTGGCGCGGGAACTCCGGGTGTCGGTATCGCGCATCAACGCCATCGTCAACGGCCGGGCCGCCGTGACCGCCGAAACGGCGTTGCGCCTGTCGAGGTTCTTCTGCACGACGGAGGAATTCTGGCTCCACCTTCAGGTCGCCCATGACCTGGAAAAAGCCCGCAAGGACCACGGCAAGCGGATCAAAAAGGACATCCGGGTCCGCAAGGCCGCCGCCTAACCCCGCCCCTTAACCCTCGCGCACCGCCGCGATCAGGAATTCCTTATTGCCGTCGGCGCCCGTCAGCGGGCTCGCGGTGACGCCGAGCACGCGCCAGCCTGTTTGCGTACGGATCCATCCTTCGATTCGCTCCGTCACCGCTTGGTGCAGGTCCGCATCGCGCACGATCCCGCCTTTGCCGACATTGCCTTTGCCGACCTCGAACTGCGGCTTGATGAGCGCGATCATGTGCGCCGCCGGCGCCGCCAGCGCCATCGGCCCCGGCAATACCACTTCGAGCCCGATGAAGCTGGCGTCACAAACGATAAGGTCAACCGGTTCGGGCACCTGTTCGGCGCCCAGGTGGCGCGCGTTGGTCTTGTCCAGAACCACGACGCGCTTGTCCTGGCTGATTTTCCAGGCCAGTTGCCCGTGCCCGACATCGACGGCATAGACCTTTTTCGCGGCCCTGCTGAGCAGCACGTCGGTGAAGCCCCCGGTCGACGCGCCCACATCGAGCGCGATGCAGTCGTGCGGATTGATGCCGAAATGATCCAGCCCGTGCGCCAGCTTGACGCCGCCCCGGGACACCCAGGGATGGTCCGGCCCTTTGACGGTGAGGGGAATATTCATATCGACCTGGTGGCCGGGCTTGTCGAGCCGCCGGGTGTCGGACATCACCAGCCCGGCCATCACCAGGGCCTGGGCGCGGGTCCGGTTTTCAGCCAGCCCGCGGTCTACGAGCAACTGGTCGAGACGCCGTTTAGGGGATTTGGGGCTCAAGCCGGTGCGGTAGGACCGCCGGGTCGATGTCCTCGGCGCGGCCCAGTGCCGCCAGCACATTGGCGATGATGTGCGAGGATTGCAGCCCCGCGAGCTGGTACTGAATTTCCGGTTTATTGTGGTCGATGAACTCGTCGGGCATGGTCATGACCCGCACCTTGATGCCGTTTTCCAGCAACCCGTCGTTGGCCATGAACTGCAACACATGGGCGGCGAAGCCGCCGGCGGAATTTTCCTCGATGGTCACCAGGACTTCGTGTTCGCGGGCCAGACGGCGGATCAGGTCTTCGTCCAGCGGCTTGGCGAAGCGCGCATCGGCGACGGTGGCGGACAGCCCCATGGAGGCCAGTTCCTCGGCCGCCTTCACCGCCTCGCCCAGGCGCGTGCCGAGGCTGAGGATGGCGACGGTGTTGCCTTCGCGGACAATCCGGCCCTTGCCGATCTCCAGCACCTCACCGCGCGCCGGCAGTTCGATGCCGACGCCTTCGCCACGCGGGTAGCGGATCGCCGAAGGCCCGTCGTCGATGGCCGCCGCGGTCGCCGTCATATGCATCAGGTCCGCCTCGTCGGCGGACGCCATGACCACCATGCCCGGCAACGTGCAGAGATACGTCAGATCAAAAGCGCCGGCATGGGTGCAGCCGTCGGCGCCGACATAGCCCGCCCGGTCAATGGCGAAACGCACCGGCAGACTCTGGATGGCGACATCGTGCACCACTTGATCATAGGCGCGTTGCAGGAAGGTTGAGTAAATCGTCGCAAAGGGTTTAAAGCCCTCGGTCGCCAGCCCGGCGGCAAAGGTCACGGCATGCTGTTCGGCGATGCCGACGTCGAAGCTGCGCTCAGGGAACCGTTCGGCGAATTTGTCGATGCCGGTGCCGCCCGGCATGGCCGCGGTAATGGCGACAATCCTGTCATCGGCTTCGGCTTCGGCGATCAGCCCCTTCGCGAAGACGCTGGTATAGCTGGGCGCGTTGGATTTGGGTTTTTCCCGCTTGCCGGTGATGATGTTGAATTTGGACACGCCGTGATATTTGTCCGCCGACGCCTCGGCCGGCTTGTAGCCATGGCCCTTTTCCGTCACGCAATGCAGCAACACCGGTCCGCGTTCCTTGTCGTCGCGCAGATTTTTCAGCACCGGCAGCAGGTGGTCCAGGTTGTGGCCGTCGATCGGGCCGACGTAATAAAAGCCCAGTTCCTCGAACAACGTGCCGCCGGTCACCATGCCGCGGGCGTATTCGTCGACCTTGGCCGCCGCTTCCTCAAGCTTGCGCGGGAATTTTTTGCTCACTTCCTTGGCCAGGTCCCTGGCGGAGCGGAACGGTTTTGACGAGATCAGCCGTGACAGGTAGGCGCTAAGCGCTCCCACCGGGGGGGCGATGGACATATCGTTGTCGTTGAGGATGACGATGAGGCGGGCATCCATGGCGCCGGCGTTGTTCATGGCTTCATAGGCGATGCCGGCGGTCATGGCGCCGTCGCCGATGACACAGATCACATGGTTGCCGCCGCCGGCCAGGTCGCGCGCCACCGCCATGCCGAGCCCGGACGAAATCGAGGTCGAGGAATGGCCGGCGCCGAAGGGGTCGTATTCGCTTTCCCTGCGGTTGGTGAAACCGGCCAGGCCGCCGCCCTGGCGCAGCGACCGCATGCGGTCGCGCCGGCCGGTCAGAATTTTATGTGGATAGCATTGATGGCCGACGTCCCAGATCAGCCGGTCCCGGGGAGTGTCGAACACATGATGGAGGGCGACGGTCAGTTCGACCACGCCGAGCGACGCGCCGAGATGGCCGCCGGTATAGGATACCGATTGCACGGTATCGGCACGAAGTTCCTTGGCCAGCTGTTTCAATTGCTGGCTGTCAAAATCCCGAATATCCGAAGGAGCCCGCACTTTATCCAAGAGCGGCGTACGATTGTCCACTGTCACGATGTTCGCCCTTCCCCAACCCAACAAGCTGGCGGCGGCTTGTCGTCCCAGCCGCCGTAACTTTCCTGTTGTCTCAATTGTCGATGTTATGTGGACCTGTTTACCACAAAATAAGCCAAGTCTTTAAGTAACTTGCCCTTTTTTTCGAAAATATCAAGGTGCGATGCCGCCTGTTCGGCCAGGAGCCGGGCCTGCTCGCGGGCCCGCTCCACGCCCAGCAGCGACACGAACGTCGCTTTTCCGGCGGCGGCGTCTTTTCCGGTTTTCTTGCCGACTTCCTTTTCGTCGCCTTCCACGTCCAGCAGATCGTCGGCAATCTGGAACGCCAGACCGACATCGTGGGCATAGGTGTGCAGCACATGATGAGCGTTTTCCGAGGCCTTGCCCAGAATGGCCCCGGCCTCGCAGGACACCGCAATCAGGGCGCCGGTCTTCATGCGCTGCAGGCGGGTAACTTCGGGCATGTTCAACTCGTGGTCCTCGGCCACCAGGTCGAGCATCTGGCCGCCGACCATGCCGGCGTCCCTGGACGCCTTCGCCAGCGCCATGACCAAATCCGCGCGCACCGTGGAACTGGCATGGGTTTTTTCGTCGGCGACGACCTCGAAAGCCTTGGTCAGCAGGGCGTCGCCGGCCAGGATGGCGGTCGCCTCGTCAAACTGGATATGGCATGTCGGATGGCCCCGGCGCAGGTCGTCGTCATCCATCGCCGGCAGGTCGTCGTGGATCAGCGAATAACAGTGAATCATTTCAACCGCCGCGGCGACCCGCAAGGCCTGGCCCTTGTCGACGTTGAACAACTCGGCGGACGCGGTGACCAGAAACGGGCGGATGCGCTTGCCGCCGTTGAGCGCTGTATAGCGCATGGCTTCAACGACGCGGCTTTCCGGCCCGTCGCTCAATTTCAGCAGGTCATCGAGAACGCGGTTGACCGCCCTGGCATTGTCGCCAAGTGCTGTTTTCAGATCTTTCAAGTCAGGTTCCCACGGGTTCGGAGACGATGTCGCCGCCAGGGCCGAGCACGATCTTGTCAATCCGAACCTGGGCCTCCTTGAGCTTGGCCTGGCAGTGTTCTTTCAAATGCGCGCCGCGGGTATAGGCGTCGATGGCTTCGTCCAGTTTCACCTGCCCCGATTCCAGGCGCTGGACGATGTCTTCCATTTCCGCCAGCGCTGCCTCGAAGCTCATCTTGCGGATGTCGGCGGGTATCTTGTTCGCGGTCATTAAGTCCCCTTTGCATGAAGGCGGCGATTTTACTGACGCCCCTGATTAGAGGCAAGGATTTGGACGCCCGGCTTCAAGCCTGCATCAACACCCGCACGTGGGCCTGGCTGCTTTCCTTGAGCGCGCCCAAGTCGTATCCGCCTTCCAGCAATGACACAACATGGCCCGCGCAGCAATCCTCGGCAAGCGACAGCAACTCTGCGGTAACCCAGTCGTAATCGTCGGTTTTCAGGTTGATTTGCGCCAGCGGATCGCGCGCATGGGCGTCGAAGCCCGCCGAAATCAGTAGGAAATCGGGATTAAAAGCCCGCAACGCCGGCAGGATGTCGTCCCGGTAGCCCTGGCGGAAGGCGGCGCTGCCTTCGCCCGGCGACATCGGAAAATTGCAGATATTGTTGAATTCCCCGGTTTCCTCCCCCGCCCCGGTTCCCGGATAGGCCGGCCATTGATGGCTGGAGCCGTAAAACAGCCCGCTATCGTGCTCGAACGAATGCTGGGTGCCGTTGCCGTGGTGGACGTCGAAATCGACAACGGCGACGCGCCCGAGTCCGTGTCCGGTGCGCGCGTACATGGCCCCGATGGCGATGGAATTGAACAGGCAGAACCCCATCGCCCGGTTTGATTCCGCATGATGTCCGGGCGGGCGCACGGCGCAAAAGGCGTTGTCGGCCTGGCCGGACATCACCTTGTCGATGGCGTCGCACACGGCGCCGGCGGCACGGCGCGAGGCTTCGCCCGACGCCGGCGACATGGAGGTGTCGGGGTCGAGATAAACCCGGCCCTCAAGGGGCATGTTATCGAACACCTCTTTGACGTAGGGGGCCTGATGATTCAATTCGATTTCCTTGAGGTCGATAATCGGCGCTTCCAGGCGTTCCAGGCCTTTGAATTCGCTGACCTCAAGCCCCGCCATCACCGATCGCAAACGGTCCGGGCATTCGGGGTGGCTGTGCCCGGTGTCGTGCTCGATACATACGGGATGGGAATACAGCAGCGTCGTCATAAAGCCCCCTCAATTCGTCTCGGTGATTTCCTGCAGGTAGTCGACCAGATGGGTCAGTTGTTCGGCGTTGGAGACTTTCTGGATCGGCATCTTGGTCCCCGGCAGGTATTTGTCCGGACCCTGGTCGAACAACTGAAACAGGGTCCTTGCGTTCCACCGGAAATCGGCCCCGGTCAGCGCCCGGGAATAATTATATCCCGCCACCGAGCCGGCCGCACGCCCGAACAACCCGGCCAGATGTGGAACCGAGCGCCTGATCCCGTTCGCGTTCAGCGAATGGCAGCGGGCGCATTTTTTGAACAGGGAGGCGCCCGGATGATCGCTGTCCAGCCACGGTTTCGGTTCGGTGTCGCCTTCCGCCGGCAGCCCGATGCGGTCGCCGCTTTCCAGGTGCCAGACCCGGATCGAATCATCGGCGCCGCCGGTCAGGACGAAGCGCCCGTCGGGGCTAAGCCCCAGCGCCCAGATAATGGCGTCATGGGCTTTAATGGACCGCACCGGCTTGCCGTTGCTCAGGTCCCATTGAATGACCACGCCGTCGCGGCCCGCCGACACCACCGTTTTGACGTCGGGCGAAAAGACGGCGGCGAACACCTGGCCTTCGTGTTTCTTGAACTCACGAACCTTTTTCATCGCCACCAGATCCCAAAGCCGCAGGGATTTGTCGATGCTGGCCGACAGCAACCAGCGCCCGTCGGTGGAGACGCTCAACCCGGTTATGCCCATGAAGTGGCCTTCGAGGATGCCCCGGGACAGTCCCGTTTTCGCATTCCAGACCTGGATTTTTCCGTCATGGCCGCCGGCGACGACGGTTTGGCCGGCATCGGCGAAGACCACCGCATTGACCGGCGAAGTGTGGCGCAGAATGCGGACCGTTCGGCCCAGGCTCAAATCCCAAACCCGCACCGTCTTGTCCCAGCTTCCAGAGGCGGCGAACCTGCCGTCGCCGGACACCGCCAGCCCCATCACCTTGTGTTCGTGACCTTTCAATACCTTGAGGGGTTTCAGGGCTTTCAAGTCCCACAGGATAATGGTTTTGTCATCGCTGGCGGTCAGGGCGCGTGAGGCGTCACCGACAAAGGCGACGCTGGTCACGGGTCCGCTATGGGCATCGAGAACGGCGATTTCGGTCTGTTCGGCAAAATCCCACAGCCGCGCCGTGAAATCGAAACTGCCACTCAAAACCCGGCGGCCATCGGGCGAGATATCCAGGGCGCGCACCATGCCGCCGTGCCCGGCCATATCGGCCAAGGCGAAACCGCCGCCTGAACCTAAGGCGGAAAATATAAGAATGATTACAGCTAATAGTCTTAGGCTTTGAGTTACCACGATCCTCTCGCCGAACTGGACGGAATTCGAAATTCTATTTTGCGGCATTCTCCCTGGCTTTGCCAATGCCGATTTTCGTTTTATCAGACTTTCAGGCCACTGCGTGGACGGCGAGGAAAGCGGCCACCGCTTGGCTGACCACGGCGTCCCGTTCGGCGTTCGTGGGAACGGAGGCAAGGTTCATCAGGCGGCGGATGTAAAGATCGCCGCGAAGCATGGCGAAAAACAGCCTCGCCGAGGACGCCGGGTCGGGGACGGAGAGCGCCCCGGTTTCGTCCAGTTCGCCGAGGATACGAGACAGGTTATCGATGGCGATGGCGGGACCGGCGCGGTAAAAAACTTCGGCCAATTCCGGGAAGCGCCCGCATTCGGCGATCACCACCCGGAACAGCGCCATGCTGGGCGCCGACAGCACGGTGACGAGAAAACTTTCGGCCACGTCCCTGAGCAGGGGTTCGGGGTCTCCGGACACCTTCAACGAAGGCGTGCTCAAGCCGCTCAGCACCTCTTTGCATTTGTCTTCGATAATGGCTTCGAACAGGGCTTCCTTGGAGCCGTAGTGGCTGTACACGGTCTGTTTGGAAACCCCGGCTTTCTCGGCGATGGCGTCCATGGAGGCCGCGCCGTAGCCCTGATCCAGAAAAACCCCGGTCGCCGCCCCGACGATGGCCCGGCGCTTTGGACCAGGTTCGGTTTTGACACACCCTTCGGCCAATCGAGGTTTCGCCAACGCCATTAATCGATGCCCCCTTTTTCCGGGCCGGGGCGGTAACCGCCGGCTGCCGCAAAAAAAAATCAAATTCATTGCACAAAATCGGGTACTACTATAACCAAGACTGGACGGTCCAGTCTAGTTTGTTGCCCGGCCCAGGCCGAAACCCCACTTATTATAAGGCGGCACGGACAGACAGACCCCGACCACCAAGGAGGCCCCGAACAGTGCACTGCCTTAAACGGCCCCATTTCCCGCGACCCGGATTTCATCCGTCGTTGATCGGCGCGGTTTTGATTGCCTTCGCCGCCCTTTCGGTCGCGGCCACCCCTTTGCCATCCGCCGCCGAGGTTAAAAAACCCGCCAGACCCCCGGTACAGGTCGGCATCGACGTCATCGTCCGCCAGCCGCTGAAACAAACGGTGCCCGTCATGGGCCGCTTCGTCGCCCGCCAGGCCGGCAAGGTTGCCGCGCGCACCAGTGGCCCCGTGGCGAGAATCCTTGTCGAGGTCGGCGACCGCGTCCGGGCCGGCGACGTCATCGCCGAACTGGTCAACGATATGTTGAAATGGCAGTTTGAGCTGCAAAAAGCCGAAGTCAGCAAACAGGCGGCCGCCTTAAAGACCCGCACCGTCCGCGCCGGGCTCCGCCGCCAGGAAATGAAGCGGCTCGAGCGGTTGAAAAAATCCGCCGCCTTTTCCCAGGCCCGCCTGGAAGATAAGCGCCAGGAAGTCGCCATCGCCGAAAGCGAAACCGCCGAGGCCGAAGCCACGCTGGCCCGCGCCAAAGCCGATATGAAACTGACCGCGACCAATTTATCCTACGCCACGGTTCGCGCCCCTTATCCCGGGGTGATTTCCAGCCGCTATATAGAAGTCGGCGCCTATGTAAAAATCGGCGATCCCCTTGTCGCCATGATCGACGACAAAAGCCTGGAAATCGAAGCCGAAGTCCCGGCCAACCGTATTGCCGGATTGTCGCCGTCCCTTCGCATCAATGCCTTCGTCAACGGAACCACGCCGATAACCGCCACCGTGCGCGCCGTGGTGCCCAATGAAAACCCGCAAACCCGGACCCGTACGGTCCGCTTCGTCCCCGAATTGCCCGCCGGGCTAAAGAATATCGCCAACAACCAGAGCATCACCCTGCATTTGCCCGCCAACAGCCAGACCAGCGCCGTCACGGTTCACAAGGACGCCATCCTTTCGCGCAAAGGAAAAACCCTGGTCTATCTGGCCCGCGAAGGCAAAGCCGATATCCGCCCGGTGCGCTTGGGCGAAGCCGTCGGTTCACGCTTCATCGTCCACGGCGGCCTGGTTCCCGGCGACCTGGTGGTGGTTCGCGGCAACGAACGACTGCGCCCCGGACAGTCCATCGGCTACGCCCCGCCGGATAAGCAGACCAAGGGTTAGTATCCGGTGAACCTGATCCGCCTGTCCATCGAGCGTCCCGTCGCCGTCATTGCCGCCGTGCTGATGGTGGTCATGTTCGGCGTGCTGGCGTTGACCAAGATTCACATTCAACTGACCCCGGACGTGCGCAAGCCGGTCATCAGCCTACAGACCATCTGGCCGGGCGCGGCACCGGTGGAGATCGAACGCGAAATCACCAACCGCCAGGAAGAAGTCCTGAAAGGTATTCGCGGGCTTGAGCAAATCACCAGCGAGTCCCAGGACGGACGCTCCCGGGTGACCCTGGAATTCGCCGTCGGCACCAATATGGAAGAAGCCATGTTGCTGGTGTCCAACCGGCTCGACCGGGTTGAAGGCTATCCGTCGGAATCGACGAAGCCGTCCATGCGCACCGCCAGTTCCGACGACAGTCCGATTACCTGGATCGTGCTGCTCAGGAACGACGGCAACGACGCCGATATCCATACCTTCGGCGATTTCACCGAAGACGTCATCCAGGACCGCCTGGAACGGGTCAAGGGGGTTGCGCGCGTCAACGTCTACGGCAGCGCCGTGGAGGAAATGGAGGTCGTCATCAAGCCTGAGCGCATGGCGCGCTACGGCCTGACGGTAAGCAAGGTCGCGGCGACCCTGCGCGCCGCCAACGCATCGCTGAGCGCCGGCGATGTGGAAGAAGGCAAACGCCGCTACGTGGTCCGCGCCGAGGGGGAATTCTCTTCACTGGAAGACGTCCGCAAGGTGGTCGTCCGCTCCATCCGGGAACCCGGCACCGGCCGCATGGCGCGGGTCACCATCGACGACATCGCCAGGGTCAGTTTCGTCTCCAAGACCCCGACCGAGATCATCCGTTTCAACGGCCAGCCGGCCATCGCCCTCAACGCCGTCCGCGAAACCGGCGCCAACGTGATCGAGGTCATGCGCGGCATCCGCCAGGCCTTGAAAGAGCTGAACGAAAACGCCCTGCCCGCCAAAGGCCTGCGCCTGCGCCAGGTCTATGACGAAACCACCTATATCAATTCGTCCATCGACCTGGTCCAGCAGAACATCCTCATCGGCGGTTCGCTGGCGGCTCTGATCCTGTTGATATTCCTGCGTTCGGGCGGTGCGACGCTGGTCATCTCCATAGCCATTCCAGTGTCCATTATCGGCGCCTTCGTCGCCATGGCGGCCTTGGGGCGGTCCTTGAACGTGATCTCGCTGGCCGGGATCGCCTTTGCCGTCGGCATGGTCGTGGACGCCGCCATCGTCGTTCTGGAAAATATCTACCGGCACCGGGAACGGGGCTCCAGCAACTCCGAAGCCGCCTATCGCGGGGCGCGCGAGGTGTGGACGGCGGTGTTCGTTTCGGCCCTGACCACGGTCATGGTGTTCATTCCGATCCTGGTCATGGAACTGGAGGTCGGCCAATTGTTCCGTGACATCGCGGTCGCGTTGTCGGTGGCGGTGATGTTGTCGCTGGTCGTCGCCATCACCGTAGTGCCGGCGCTGTCCAACCGTTTGCTCGGCGACCCGGCATCCTTCGGCGGTGACGCCCCTGGCGCCGGGGCGGCGGTCAAAAAGCCCTGGCGCATACCCGTCATCGACTCATTCGGCCGCGCCTTCGTCGCCCTGACCATGGCCCTCACGCGGCGCGTAACCGCAAGCCGCGTCCTGTCCATCAGCCTCGTCGCCGGGCTGTGCGGGGCCGGCGCGGTCATTACCGTGCTTTTGTTGCCGAAACTGGAATACCTGCCGGACGGCAACCGCAACCTGATCTTCGGCATTATCGTGCCGCCGCCCGGCTATAACCTGGAAACCACAACCCAAATCGCCGGCTCCTTCGAGGAAAAGGTCCTGTTGTTCAGATGTTCTAGCAAAGCTCTCAGTAAGGTCATATGTAACAGTATGGCGAGGTTCATCTAATACTACTATTGGATTACCCAAAGAAACCTCAGCTAAAGTTTGCTGTTT
>JAESSX010000019.1 GCA_016763915.1 Rhodospirillales bacterium | reverse complement strand
TGAAGGCCGGAATGACCGTAGTGGAAAGAAGGGTGTTTTTGAGTGTCCTCACAAGCGAGCTCCTGTTTAAAATCAATAATTAGCTTTGTTTTGATGCGTGTTAAAGGCAGCGGCGATCCTGCCAAAACCCAATAAACGCCTCGAATCAATATTGATCACAGGGCTGTGATAACGCCGCCGGGAAGCCCGGTGACGGATATAATCTTCGACAATGAAATTCGGCGCCTGATCGAGGCCGGGTCCGGGGATATGAAATTGGGATTAAAAAAACGTATAGTTCCGGCCCTGGCTCTGGTGGTGGTTTTTTGCGCCCCTGCGCTGGCCGGGGTGGAGCAGCCCGAAACCATAGCCGTTCCCGCGGGCTCCTTTATTGCGGGATCCGATCAGGCCGAACGGGAGGCGGCTTACCGCCTGGACGAAGCTGCGTATGGTCACAACCGTACGCGCAAATGGGGTTGGTACGATAGCGAGAGGGATCGCAAGGGTATTGAAACAGGAGCCTTCCGAATTACCCGGAGCCTTATTACCAATGCCCAATTTGGCGATTTTATCGCCGCCACCGGCTACCCGGCGCCGGATGTGGATGGCAAAACGTGGAAGTCCTACAACCTTATCCACCCTTTCAGGCGCACCCGGCGCCATGCCTGGAAAAAAGGCGTTCCTCCAAAGGGGCGAATGGCCCATCCCGTTGTTCTGGTGTCTAACCATGATGCTCAGGCTTATGCGGCATGGTTGTCGAAGCGGACAGACAAGACCTGGAGGCTGCCGACGGAAATTGAATGGGAAAAAGCCGCCCGCGGACTCGATGGCCGCCGCTTTCCTTGGGGCGATTCCTACGATCCCGGACTGTTGAACAGCCATGACCAGGGACCTTTCGATACCATGTCGGTCGGCAAATTTCCGAACGGTAAAAGTTTTTTTGGGCTTGTGGACCCCGCCGGACAGGTTTTCGAATGGACATCGACCAAAGCGGGCAAGGGCCGCTACATGGTCAAAGGGGGGTCCTGGGATGACAAGGGGTGCGGCATCTGCCGTCCCGCCGCCAGGCATTCCCGGCCGCAAGGCCTTAAGCATATCCTCATTGGATTTCGGCTGGTGAGAATCGATTGATGCTGAGTCCTCAATAGGGATATCATATCACCATTAAGTGATTTGCAGGGAAATGTGACCAACTGAAATACTTAGTTATCTAACGGTCTAAGAGGAATTCACATGGTGGCGGCCTACCAAAAACCCGGCCGCGGGAAAGGAAGGCGGAATGAAGTTTCTTATAAGCCTGGCCTTGGTTTTGGGCCTTGCCTTGATGGCGGCTCCGGATGCTCAGGCGGCGAAGTCGAAACGGATTTCGGTGACCGGTGAAATTGTCGATACCTGGTGTTACGTCACCGAAATCATGTACGGGCAGGGCACCGCGCACCATCAATGCGCCATATGGTGTGCCGTCGGCGGAATCCCCGTCAGCGTCAAGGGTGATGACGGCAATGTTTATGTGGTGTTGAGAGTCGAGGGGGATGACACCAGTGTCGCCAACCCGCGCATCCTCAACATCCAGACCCACAAGGTAACCGTTGACGGCGACCTGTATGAGCGCGACGGCGTCAAGTACCTGATCGTCACCAAGGTCGCCAACGATGCGGGCATCGTCAACATGACCCATGAAAAATACGGCATCCAGCCGTTCGGGAAATAACCATGAAGCACCAGTCATATCTGATGTTTGCCTGCGCCCTTTTCATCGGTATCGGCAGCGTCCAGGCGGCCGAGGAATGGGGCATCAATGGCGAGAAAAAAGCCCGCTTCGAAGCCAAGGTTGTCGATGTGCTCTGTGAATTGACGGGGAATTGTCCGGCCGATTGCGGCGCCGGAAAACGCCAACTCGGGCTGCTCAAGGACGACGGAACGTTGGTCTTCGCGGTCAAGAATAACGATATCTTCGCGGGCGCTGCGAATGACCTGATCGGTTTTTGCGGCAAGCGGATCGTTGCCGACGGGTTGATGATACGCAATGCGAAAATGAACCTGTTCGCCCTGCAGTTCAAAAAACTGGTCCCTGACGGTAAGTGGGGCCGCGCCACGAAATTCGGCAAGGATTGGTCGAAAGCAAACGGTGGAAAAGCCGCCGGTCAATGGTTCCGGAACGATCCGACGATAAAAAAGATAATTACCGAACAAGGTGTCTACGGCATTCCCGGGCTGAAACCACCGGCGGAATGATCCGGTTTGCATTCCTGGGGCTGGTTTGGGTGGTCGTCGGGGCACCGGCAAATGCCCATAGTCCCCAGCCCCCGACGTCACCATCGACGGCGGAACAGGGGTCCCCGATTTCGTTCGGCGGGCCTTTTTCCCTGATCGATCATCTGGGCCGGTCCCGCACGGACCGGGATTTCCGGGGCCGGTTTCTGCTGATCTATTTCGGTTACACGGCTTGCCCGGATATCTGCCCGACCGGGTTGCAGACAATGGGCCGGGCCCTGGATCTGGTGGGAGCGAAAGCCGACAGGGTGCAGCCGGTGTTCGTTTCCATTGATCCCGACCGGGACCGCCCGGAAATCCTGAAACGGTACGTTGCTAATTTCCATCCGCGGTTAATCGGGTTGACCGGCACGTCGAGCCAGGTACGCGCCGTTGCCGGCGTCTATCGCATTCAGCGCGGCAAGGTCGCGCTTCCCGATACCCAAAAAGACGGATACCTGGTGATCCACACGCCGACGACGTTCCTGATGGGGCCAGACGGAAAGTTCGTGACCCTGTTCCCCTATACAACGCAGCCCGACGTCATGGCCAAGGTGCTGCGGCGATATCTATTCTGATCCGCTCTACAGCTGGAATAAGGGCCTGAGACGGACGCCGATGAAGTTTCCGGCTATACCGAAAACGATCCACGCCCAACCGTGCAGGCTGGTGGAGGCCACGCCGCTGAAAAAAGCGCCGATATTGCAGCCATAGGACAACCGCGCGCCGTACCCCAACAATAACCCGCCGACCACCGCCGCCAGCAATGAGCGCATGGGAATGTTAGTCTTAGGGGCGATCTTTCCGGCCATGGAGGCGGCAAGCAAAGCGCCGAATATGATGCCGATGTTCATGACAGACGTCACGTCCGCCAGGATGGGGCGAAGAAGGGCTCTTGCGGTGAACCCCCCCGACCAAAACCAGTTCGAAGAAACATCCCATCCAAGCGCCATGGCCGCCTTGGCCGCCCAAAGGGTGAAGGCCCAGGTGATCGACCACGGATGGCCGGCGATCAACAATGTCGCCCAGTTAAACAGGGCCAGAAGCCCGGCGCTCAACAAAAGCGGCCATGACCCTTGCAGCATTCGTTGCCAGGTAAAACCGCCGTCCACCACATGGGCCGCTTGTTTTCACCGCCAAATCGGCGGAGCGCCAGATATATAAGGCCAAGCGCCGTCAGTTGCAGGGCGATGGCCGGGGCCCAACCGAACTCCCGGCCCAACGCCACCGAACCAATGCCCGGAAGTGTCGACCACCATTCCATGTCCAGGCTGCCCCAGAGGCCGCCCAGGCAGAAAAAAACCAGCGTCAGAACCATGCGAAGATTGCCGCCGCCGACGGTAAAAAGCGTGCCCGACCCGCAGGCGCCGCCGAGTTGCATGCCGATGCCAAAATGAAGGCGCCGAAAGCCATGGAAATAGTGACCGGCGCGATGGCGCCGCTAACGCCGCGGCCGAACACCTGGCCTTCGGCCAGGATCGGCGCAAACAACAGCATCGCCGCCGCCAGCATCACCAACTGGGCGGTGATGCCGGAAATATCCCGCTCCAGGAACGCCCGGCGATAGGCGGCGGTGAACCCGAACGCGGCGTGATAAAGCGCTACGCCCAGCCCTAAGCCGACGGCAAACAAAGCCGGAAGTTTGCCGCCGCTTGCCGACAAATGGATGAAAAGCCCAGCGATCAGGGTCAGGGCAATGAAAAGATAAGAGCGCTGGACCGGAACAAGGGGAATAGCGGTGCTGGTCATGATTGGTATTTATCCCGTTGTCTGGCGGACGGTGTTCTCGAAGATGGCGCAGCAGGCCGCGCCGGCATTTCCGATAATGCCCATTCTGTTGGCCCCGATGGCTTTGGTGAGTTTCTTGATGAAAGCGTCGAACGGTTGACCTGTTTCAATAACCCTGGTGCCCGAATGGGGCGTCGTGTTTTGGGCCCCGACCGGCAGGGCCAACAGCACGATCACGCAACTCAGCAAGACAAGCCGCATCATTATTCTCCCGACAGGGTTAATTTGTAAACAGCGGCAAAATTGTAATCCTTGCCCGAAGCGCGAACAAATAACGCTCCCGTGAGCAGGGCTGAGGGATTACTCGGACAGCACCAGGGTTGTCTTTTGCCGTTCGCCGTCCCGGACAAATTCAACGACGAGAGACTGGCCGGGACGGGTCATATGAATGGTGCTGGGGATATCGCTGACTTTAAAGATTTCCCGTTTATCGATGGCGACGATAAGGTCGTCGGTTCTCAGTCCGGCTTCGGCCCCGGCGCCATTCGGGGTAACCCGGACAACCATGGCCCCGGACAGGGTGGCGCGTTCGCGTTCGGTCAAGGCGCGCACGACGACCCCGGATTTCCCGTATATAACCCGGCCGTGTTTCTTCAGGTCGCCGGCGACCCTGAGGACAAGGTCCAGAGAGGACGCGAAATTGACCCCGATGTTGGCGTCGCTGTCTTTGGTGAAAATCGCCGACACCATACCGATCAGGCGCCCGTCGCCGTCGACCAAAGCGCCGCCCGACCCGCCGGGATTGACCACCGCATCCGTCTGAATGAAATCCTCGATCACGTTGAACCCGGTGCCGGTCCGGTGCAGCGCCGAGACGACGCCGCAGGTCACCGACAGCCCTAAGCCGAACTGGTTGCCGATGGCGCAGACGCGCCCGCCCAGTCCGGGGGCCGGCCCGAAGACCGGCACCGGCAGGTCGATGGGCGCCTTGATAAGGGCGATGTCCGTGCGCGGGTCGCGGCCGATGATGGTTGCTGCCAGAAGACGGCCGTCTTTAAGCCGGATCTTGATTTTCTTCGCCGCGCCGATGACATGGACGTTGGTGGCGAGAAAGCCGCCGGGAAAGATGGCGACGGCGGAGCCTTCGGGGTTGTTCGGCCGGCGGCCATTGCTGTCGGGGCCGCTTCCGAAACCCGGCCATTCGGGCAGGACGCTGACAACGGACTTCAAAATATCGGGCGAGAACGGTTCTGCGGACCCGGAGCCTTGAATCAAAAAAGCCGCAACCATCGCCAGGATCGGTAAAAGTCCCGTTGGGCCGGGATAAAAACGGGATCGGAATTGCAAAATTTCGGCTCCAAAAAAAGTTCTGACAAACAGGATTAACCGCTTTTCAGCCCGTACGCAAAGCCGCCTTCGGTATCCGTGCCCGGCTCCTGGGGGAGAAAGAACAGGACTCGATGGACGGGCCGGGGTGTAATGTGTTTCCGTCGCCTTGCGGGTCCCTGGCAAAAAGGATCGGAAATTGAAATTTCCCCGTTCCATTCGACTCGACATTTCGGACGCCAACGCCTTTCCCCTGGCGGCGGAGGCCGGGGAATGGTCGGTGACGGGGACGTTCGCCTTCGCCCATGCCGAGCCCGCGGGGTTGTCCAACAAGGAGCAGCTGGCGTTCCGCAACGGTTGGCTCGGCACCGACAGTTTCGGCCGCACCACCTTTGTGCAGGTGGCGGAAATCTCCGACGAACAATTTGAATTCGTGGTCTCAAACTTGGCCGGGCATTTGGCCGACCATTACGGCGCACCGGACGCTGAATCCGCTGTTCGCGCGGCGCGGGAGGAAGCGGAAGACACAGCGGGCCTGTGCGATCATCCGATTGGAACCATGCTCGGGATCGAGCGGGAATTCACCGATGATGGCGTCGCCGAGCGCATCCGCGTGATCCCGAAACAGGGCGACGCCATGCACGCCAAAATCTGGTCGATTGTGGAGGATGATGACCCCGAGTGACTGGGAAGCTGGTGATCCCGACAGGATTCGAACCTGTGACCTCCAGATTAGGAATCTGGCGTTCTATCCGACTGAACTACGGGACCGCACCCGCTCCACAAGGGAGAATTACCATCTTCCCCCGAATGCAACAAGCATAGGGAGACCCGGCTTGCGAGCGGAACGCCTTATTAGCGGCTGAAAACTTTTCCCAAAGGGTAGGAGTAGTTGACCAGCAACGTTTCGGTGCCTGGATTGGTGTCGCCAAGGGACGCATTGGAGGAATGGGAAACGGCGACGCCGAGACGGGAACGGTCGTCGAACCGATAGGCGAATTCGATTTGCGAACGGAATTCGAGGGCGTAGCCCAGGTCCAGGCCGTCGGTCTTGCCCCGCCACCACGTCGGCGCGAAGCTGGGGGTGACGACGAACCGATTGCCGAAATAAACATCGATCAGAACCCCGGCGCCCATAAAGGACATACCATTGGAAACGGCGGCGGCGGTCAGGAACGGCTTAAAAACCCAGAGCTTGTAATCGGAGCGGTAATCGAGCCGGAATTCGACCCCGTCGTCCTTTTGGCGGTTGAAGTCGAAGGCGCCGACGCCGAATGACAGGAAGGCAGGGTCATCGGCCCGGGCCGGGCCGGCGGACAGGCTCAGCCCCGAAAACACCAGAAGAGCCGTTAATATGATGCGTTGGATCACGAAGCCGCCGCCCTCTTCATAAAATTCCTATTTTTGCATCTTAGGGATATTGTGTTCGGATTCAAGAAATTACCCCCGCCTTGCGCCACGGCGGCCGAAAGCCGGCTATCCGGTCAGGTGCAATTTCAAGTCTTCCGTCGCCTTGACCAGCGCGTCG
>JAESSX010000018.1 GCA_016763915.1 Rhodospirillales bacterium | reverse complement strand
TCGACCTTGGCCAGTTCGTTCGGACCAAATTTGCGTGCGCTCAGCGTGGTGTGGTTGATGCCCGGCGCATTGCCCATTGAGCCATGGCCCACTGCATAGGACACGATCTCTTCGATATGCGCGCTGGAATATCCCAACCCTTCCAGAGCTGAGGGAACCGAGCGGTTGATGATCTTGAAATAGCCGCCGCCGGCCAGTTTCTTGAACTTGACGAGGGCGAAATCGGGCTCGATGCCTGTGGCGTCGCAGTCCATGACCAGCCCGATGGTGCCGGTCGGCGCGATCACCGAAACCTGCGCGTTGCGGTAACCGTGGGTCTCGCCCATCTCGAGGGCATGATCCCAGACTTCGGCCGCGGCGCGGGCCAACGGCGCGTCGGGGTTTTCTTCTCCGATCATCGCCACCGGGGTAACCGACAAATCCTCATAGCCGGCTTCGGCGCCCTGGGCGGCGCGGCGGTGGTTGCGGATGACCCGCAGCATGGAGCCGCGGTTTTCGTCGTAATGGGGAAACGCCCCCATCTCGGCGGCCATCTCCGCCGAGGTGGCGTAGGCGGCGCCGGTCATCAGCGACGAAATGGCGGCGCAGATGGCGCGGCTTTCCTTGGAATCATAGGGAATGCCCGCGGCCATCAGGTAACCGCCGATGTTGGCGAAGCCCAGTCCCAGCGTGCGGAATTCGTAGCTCAGCTTGGCGATGATGTCGGACGGGAATTGCGCCATCATCACCGAAATTTCCAGCGTAATGGTCCACAAACGCACGGCGTGTTCAAAGGCGGGCACGTTGAAGGCGTGATCCTCGCCGGCGAACGCCATCAGGTTCAGGGACGCCAGATTGCAGGCGGTGTCGTCCAGGAACATGTATTCGGAACACGGGTTCGACGCGTTGATGCGCCCGCTTTCGGGGCACGTGTGCCAATCGTTGATCGTGGTGTCGAACTGCAGGCCCGGATCCGCCGAGGCCCAGGCCGACTGGCCGATCTGCTCCCACAGGTCGCGCGCCCGGACCTTGCGCGCAACCTTGCCGTCGGTGCGCCGGATCAGGTCCCATTCGCCGTCATCGAGAACGGCTTTGATAAAGTCGTCGGAGACGCGGACCGAGTTGTTGGAATTCTGCCCGGAAACGGTGAGATAGGCTTCGGAATCCCAATCCGTGTCGTATTCGGGAAAATTGATTTCGGTGTATCCCTGGCGGGCGAACTGTATCACCCGTTGTATGCAGTTATCCGGGATCATGGCCTTGCGGCTGCCGATGACGGCTTTTTTCAGGGCCGGGTTCTTTTTCGCATCGAAGCGGTCATCGTCCTGCAAACCCTCGATGACTTCATAGCAGGCCTTGATGACTTTGTTGAGGTGCAGGCTGGACAGCCGTGAGCCGGCGACCAGGGCGGCGACCTTCTGTTCTTCCTGCTCTTTCCAGGAGATGAACTGTTCGATGTCGGGATGGTCGATATCGACGATCACCATCTTGGCGGCGCGGCGCGTGGTGCCGCCGGACTTGATGGCGCCGGCGGCGCGGTCGCCGATTTTAAGGAAGCTCATCAACCCGGACGAACGACCGCCTCCGGACAGGCCTTCTTCGCCGGAGCGCAACGACGAGAAATTGGTGCCGGTGCCGGAGCCGTACTTGAACAGACGGGCTTCGCGGACCCAAAGATCCATGATGCCGCCTTCGTTGACCAGGTCATCGGCGATGCCCTGGATAAAGCAGGCATGGGGCTGCGGGCGTTCATAGGCCGAGTGCGACTGAACCAGTTCGCCGGTCTTGTAATCCACGTAAGAGTGACCCTGGGCCGGCCCGTCAATGCCGTAGGCCCAATACAATCCGGTGTTGAACCATTGCGGCGAATTGGGCGCGCCGACCTGGGTCGCCAGCATGTAGCGCATTTCATCCATGTAGGCGCGGGCGTCTTCTTCCGCATCGAAGTAGCCGCCTTTCCAGCCCCAATAGGTCCAGGTGCCGGCCAGCCGGTCGAAAACCTGGCGGGCGCTGATTTCACCGGTTGTGTGGTGTTCAGCCGACAGTTCGGCCAGGGCCTCGTTGTCGGGAACGCTGCGCCACAGCCAGCTGGGAACATCGTTTTCCTCGAATTTCTTGAGCCGGCCGGGAACCCCGGCTTTACGGAAATATTTCTGCGCAAGGACATCGCAGGCGACCTGCGTCCAGTCAGCAGGGACGTCCATATCGTCAAGCTGGAAGACGATGGACCCGTCCGGATTCCTGATTTCGCTGGATACCGTGCGGAATTTTATGGAATCGTACGGAGATTCGTTTGGTTTTGTGTTCAGGCGCTTGATTCTCATTATTCCCCCAACAAAAAGGTCTCGGGTTATTAAGATTTCTGGACCTTACGGCCCCCCGGTTGCGACCCTACCGACGGTCTTTCTCCGCCCCTAATTCACGTCATTCTAGGTTTCGATTATGGTCGATGCTAAATGTCGTGTCTGCCCAGGTGCAACGATACAAAATGTAGCCCAACTACTTTTTATCTGCAACAGGAAAATACTAAATGTTGTGTGTAATATTATGGGTAGGCACTTTATATTGGGTTAACATGGCGAACCGCGAATCCACGGTTTTCCGCGCACGACTCGGAGCAGGCCGATGCCGGCGGGGTGGCGGCGGGGGTCGAAAAACAAGATTGTTCGACCCATATTCGTGACATAAGGGGCGGACTGGACGGATACGCAGGCAAATGCCATATTCGTTGCGCCCTTCGAACCCGCAATCGGATAATTCAACAGGCCCTCATGCATCTCGGAACCTTATTTTACACTTGGCTGAACGGCATAAATGTCGGCATCGACGAATTCGGCAACCGGTATTACCGGGCCAGGAAAGCCACCCTTCATGGCCGCGAAAAACGCTGGGTCCTGTTCAAAGGCCCGGTGGACGGCTCGCGGGTTCCCCCGCATTGGCATGCCTGGCTGCATCACACATCGGACCAGCCGCTTGCGGAAAAAGCCACCGAATCAAAATCCTGGCAGAAATCCCATCAGGCCAACCAGACCGGCACCGCCGGCGCCTACCGCCCGCGTGGTCATGCCTACCTTGGCGGCAAGCGCGAGGCCGCGACCGGTGACTACGAGCCCTGGTCCCCGGAATGATGCCGCCGATACGCGAGGTGTTTTAATCCATGAAAGCGGAAGTCCGGGAAACCGTTATCGGCGCCGCGACCTTCGCCGGCCTGGCGCTGTCCTACGGCGGCAATCAGGAATGGGATTCGGCGCCGACGACGGAAACGATCATCACCGCCAGGTTCAACCGCGTCGACGGCCCCGGAGTCGGGGATGATATGCGCATCAGCGGCATCAAGGTGGGGTCGGTGCAGGATCTTCGCCTCGACTCCCAGACCTATGACGCCGTAGTCACCATGACTGTTCTGCCGAAGGTCAAAATTCCCGTCGATACCGTGGCTTCGATTTCCAGCGAAGGCATTCTGGGCGGCAAGTATATCCGCCTCGATCCGGGCCGGGAAAAGACCTATCTGGCGGACGGTGCTTCTTTGAAGAAAACCAAGGATTTCCGTTCGCTGGAAGATCAGGTCGGCGAGATCATTTTCCTCGCCACCGGCGGAAACAAGGGTGGCTGACAGCCGCACATCGAAATTATTTCTTTTGGCCCTGGTTCTGGGCTGTTTCGGCGGCCCGGCCCGGGCGGCCACCTATGATGTTGCCGTACTCCAGGGGCTGGACAAAGTGACGGCGCGGGTGTTGACCATCGTGGCGCCGGTGGGTGAGGTCGTGACCTTCGGGGCGCTGGAAATCATCGCCCGGACCTGCGACAAGCGCCCGCCGGAGGAAACGCCGGAAAGCTCCGCATTCCTTGATATCTGGGAGGTTCGCCACGGCGAGCCCGCGATCAGCCTGTTCCGCGGCTGGATGTTCGCCTCCAGCCCGGCGCTGTCCGGGATGGAGCACCCGGTCTACGACGTCTGGGTGCTGGATTGCCGGAACAATGCCTCCAATCCGTCTTCGACTCCGCCGGGACCGGAGGCATCCCCGTCCGCCGGAAAAACCCCCTGAACCTTCAGCGCTTCGTTCAGGTGTTCGAGATACCGGCGCGCCGGAATTTCCGAGGCGCCGAACTGGAGCAGGTGATCGGTGATGAACTGCACGTCGAGCAGCGTGAAGCCGCCCATGCGAAGCCGCGCCACCAGGTGCACCAGGGCGACTTTGGAGGCGTCGCGGAAACGCGAAAACATACTCTCGCCGAAAAAGGCGCCGCCGAGCGCGATGCCGTACAGGCCGCCGACCAGTTTCCCGTCGCGCCGGGCCTCGACGCTGTGGGCGAAGCCCATGTCGAACAACCCAAGGACGGCGTCTTCGATCGCGGCGTTGATCCAGGTTTCGGGGCGGTCGCCGCGGGCTTCGCCGCACAGTTTGAGCACGTCCGCGAAGGCGGAATCGCAGCGAACCTCGAAGGCGCCGCCGCGGATCATCTTTTTCAATCGCCGGGGGACATGGAAGGTTTCCAGGGGCAGGATTCCCCGGTCCTGCGGGTCGACCCAGAAAACGCCGGGGTCGTCGCGGCTTTCGGCCATCGGGAAGATGCCCGCCGCATAGGCGCGGAGCAAAAGTTCCGGTGTCAGTTCCTGCATTCCTGAGCCATGGCCGCTCATGGCAAGGGTTCCCCGTTAGGTCTTGGCGATGGTCCCGTCCACGAATTTCTGCAACCAGTGTATATCATAATCGCCGTTGACGAAGTCGGGTTCGCTCATCAGGCGCTGGTGCAGGGGGATGGTGGTGTCCAGCCCGTCGATGATGTATTCGCTGAGCGCCCGGCGCAGCCGCATCAGGCATTCGTTGCGGTTGGCGCCGTGGACGATCAGCTTGGCGATCATGCTGTCGTAATGGGGCGGCACCGAATAGCCGGAATACAGAGCCGAATCGACCCGGACGCCCAATCCCCCCGGGGCGTGATACAAGTCGATACGGCCGGGAGACGGCTGGAAGGTTTCGGGATGTTCGGCGTTGATGCGGCATTCGATGGAATGGCCGGAAAAATGAATGTCCGACTGCTTGAAGCCTAACGACGCGCCGGCGGCCACGCGGATCATTTCGCGCACCAGGTCCAGCCCGCAAATCATTTCCGTGACCGGATGCTCGACCTGCAGGCGGGTGTTCATTTCGATGAAATAGAATTCGCCGTCCTCGAACAGGAATTCGACCGTGCCGGCGCTGCGATAGCCCAGTTTGCGGATCGCGTTAACCACCTTGTCGCCGATCGACTGGCGCTGCGCCTCGTTGAGGGCGGGAGAGGGGGCTTCTTCGAGCAGCTTTTGGTGCCGGCGCTGAAGGGAACAGTCGCGCTCGCCGAGATGGACGACGTTGCCGTACTCATCGGCGAGCACCTGAACCTCGATATGGCGGGGCGCTTCCAGGTATTTCTCCATGTAGACTTCGTCGCTGGTAAAGGCCGCCTTGGCCTCGGCGCGGGCCAGGTCATAGGCCTGGCGGACCTCATCGGCGTTACGCACCACCTGCATGCCCCGCCCGCCGCCGCCGGCGGTCGCCTTGATCAGCACCGGGTAGCCGATG
>JAESSX010000219.1 GCA_016763915.1 Rhodospirillales bacterium | reverse complement strand
TGATATCCGGCTTCGGCGCCAAGGCCAAGGGGCTCCGCAATGATGGCATCAACATCGCCGCCGCCCGCGGCACCTCCGTGGTCGCGGCGGAAAACGGAGTCGTCGCCTACGCCGGCAACGAGCTTCGCGGCTTCGGCAACCTTCTGCTGATCAAGCACGCGGGCGGCTGGGTCAGCGCCTATGCCCACAACGATACGGTGCTGGTCAAGCGCGGTCAAAAGGTCGATAAGGGCCAGAAGATCGCCACCGTCGGCTCCACCGGCAGCGTCAAAAGCCCACAGCTTCATTTCGAAATACGGCGCGGCCGCATCGCCAAGGACCCCCACAAATACCTACGCGGGGTGTAGAGGGTGTCTTTCGGGAGCAATGCCCCCTTATTGCCGGGGCTCGGGAAAAGACATGCTGAAGCCTCGGGACATTCCCATCGACGAGATCTACGTGCCGGTCAGGCGGCGCAAAACCCTGGACCCGGCAAAGGCGAACGAACTGGCCGAAGACATTCTGGAGAACGGCCAGAAAGTGCCGATCCAGGTGCGCCAGGGCAAAGGCCGTTTCGTATTGGTCGAGGGCCTGCACCGCCTGGAAGCCTGCATAGCGCTCGGCGAAGAAAAAATCCCCGCCTATCTGGTGCAGGCGAGGAAGTTTTGACGGGGTGGTATTGTATCAGTCGAATGCGTGGGAGCCGAAAAAGAGAATACTGCCACTCGGTCCAAAAGGCTGTGACAAGAAATGGGACGGAAATCTTCCGGATGAAACGCAGCGCCGGAAGTATCGTTTATAGCGAAGTTCAAAGAAAATAAGTCCGTTCGCTCTCGGGTGAGAAGCGCTTCCACCCCCTGCGGCCCCGGAAGGATAATGGATTGTGCAGTACCGCACTAAAATGGTATGACTATTCAGGCATTATACGGGAGGTTGCAAAGTCATGTTTTCATCGAAAACCGTGTCTTTTCTTGTTGCCGCCGTGGCGTTTACGGTCTCGGCCTGTTCGACGCCCCCGGTTGCCGGTGAGGCCGCTTCCACGGAAGCCGGCGAGCACTCCATACTGGGCTTGTATCACGCGCCGACACCGGTCGGCCACCCGCGGGCCGCGCAGCGGGAATGGCAGGCGGCCCAGCATTGGGAAAGACTCGCCGCCGCTGTGGCCAAGGGGTTTGCCGCGGCGCGCGCCAGGCAGGGCGGCGCGGACAAGCCGGTTTACGTCGATCCGGCCGATCAGGGCATGGTCTTCTCCAAACTCTTTCGCAGCTATCTGATTACGCATCTTCTGAGCAACGGGCAAAAGGTATCGCTGACCAGTGCCGGCGCCGACCGTGTTCACGTTTCCGTCGAACGGGTGTTTCATAGAATCGGTCAATACGACCCGCCGTTCGGAATTCTGTCCGGGCTGGCGGCCGGCGCGATCGCGGGCGATAAATACCAAGGTTCGTTTGCGCTCGGCTCCATCGGGGTTTTGACCTTTGAAACCCTGATGCGGACGTCCTACGCAAGGAGTGATCCGTTCTCGGAAGTGGTCGTAACGGTGTCTTTGGTGCGCGGCGATACGGTGCTGGCGAGGGTGACCGCGCCCTATTATGTGGACAACCAGGAAATGGCTCAATACCGGCCCTCGCTGCCGACGTTGCCATTGGGGGTGAAGGCGGCCGACGGGCAGGATATGTCCATGCCGCTCAGGTCTTTCGGCGTCGTTTCGAGCGCGCAGTAAGGAGGCAAGCATCATGCGGAATTTTTTCAAACTCTGTCTCGGCCTTGCTTTGGTGCTAAGCGTTTCCGCCTGCACCGGCCCCAGATCCACCAGCCATGCGCCGGGGACGATTGCCCCGGGGCTGATTTTTTCAAGCTATGGCGCAGCTGACCGCCTGGTCCAGAATTCCCGGGTTCCGCTGGACCCGGCCAAGCCCATTCTCGTCACCAGCCTGGTCTCCATCGATGATTTTTCTCAATCCTCGTCGCTGGGCCGGCTGATCGGCGAACAGGTGGCGTCCCGGCTGGTGATGTCGGGCTATTCCGTCATTGACGTGACGCTGCGCAAGACCCTTCTGGTGCAACAGGGCGCAGGGCAGTTCATGCTGTCGCGCGACGTCAAGGACATCAGCCGTCTGAACAGCGCCCAGGCGGTGGCCGTCGGCACCTATGCCATCGGCGAGGAGGACGTGTTTCTGAACCTGAGGCTGATCCGGGCCGGCGACGGCAGGATTCTGTCGGCCTATGATTTCACCATCAAAAACGACCGCAACATTTCCTCGCTGACGCCGCCGCCGGTGGTCTACATCAACGCCGGGAACTGATTGCCGTCCCGGTTTCCAGGGCGGTTCGCCGGGTCCGGAATTACCGTAATGCGACGATAGGGGGACAGGTGCTTCCTTTCAGGCAAAACCGGAAAGCGATTCCAGTCCGGGGGATTCTCCGGGTTCTGGGGGTTCTGGCTGTCGCCCTGTTATACGTTTCCGCCCTGCCGAGTGTGGCCCCGGCCGCCGAAGACCGCGCCGCCAGGGCGTTGAAAAAGAACGACCGCGACAAAGACGGCCGGGTCAGCCGCGGGGAATGGAAAAAATCGGGCGATATCTTCGAGGCCATCGATACCGACGGCGATGGCTTTTTGACCCTTGATGAGTTTCGCCGCAGATTCGGGGGTGGAAAAGCCGGGAAAAAAGCCAAAAAACGCGGCAAGGGGGGGAAAAAGCAGAAGGTCTCCCAATCCGAAGTCCCGCCAAAGTCGGCCGCCGCGCCGTCCGGGACGGCGGACGGCGGTTTGTATTTCATCGACGCCCACAGCCAGTGGGACCACCGGGTGGATGAGGAACGGGTGCTGTCGTTGATGAACCACGGCGGGGTTTACCGCTCCCTGTTGTCGGTGCACCTCAAGCGTCCGTGGCAGGACGTGGCCGCGTTCGCGGAAAAGGCGCCGGAGCGGATCGTGCCGACGGTTCAGATCAAGGGCAGGGGCTATCACAAAAGCAGGCCCAAGCATTTCTATGACCGGCTGAGCGGCCAAATGGAAAGTGGCTCCTTCGCCGCCATGGCGGAAGTCCACATCTGGCACGATAGCGACGGCGGAAAATATCAGGAAATCCGGATCGATTTTAATGACGTGCTGTTCCAGGCCGCCTTTGACCGGGCCCGGGAGAAGGGCTGGCCGCTGATCCTTCACATGGAATTCAGGGCCCTCTCGGAAGACGGTAAACGCGATTACATGGAAAAACTCGAAGCCTTCCTGGCCGATAACAGGGATCATACCTTCATCATGATCCATATGGCTCAGTTGGAAGAGCCCGATGTCCGCCGCCTGCTCGGCGCACACCCCAACCTGCACTTCATGACGTCGCACGCCAGCCCCTTTTACCAGGGCCGCGGCAAGCCGTTCATCAACATGATCGAAGACGGGAAATTCAAACCCCAGTGGAAGAAACTGATCCTGGAATATCCCGACCGTTTTGTTTTCGCCCTCGACAACGTGTTCAGCAAGTTCTGGATGCCGGACCTGTATCTGGACAAAATGAAGATGTGGTGGGATGTCGTCCGCGATCTGCCGGGCGATGCCGCCAACGCCTTCGCCCACGGCAACGCCGAACGGTTGTGGAAACTAAGCCCCCGGTCCGGCGGCGGTATGATGGCGCCCGACGAGGCGATGAAGGCCTTGGGCCCCGTCACCGGGTATTCCGCCAATGCCGCGCACCGGTGATTTTCCCGATGCCGGCGTTCGGCTGTACCCTTATGCCAGCGGCTTGCCCAGCCGCCCGGCCAGATCCTGAATGTACTGCCAGGCGACGCGGCCCGAGCGCGAGCCCCGGGTGACGGACCACTCAACGGCTTCGGCCAGGATGTCGATTTTCGCATCGTCGAGACCGAAATGGCTGGCGTATCCCTCGACGATGGCGAAGTAGGTCTCCTGGTCGCAGTTGTGGAAGCCCAGCCACAGCCCGAACCGGTCCGACAGCGAGACCTTTTCCTCGACCGCTTCGGCCGGGTTGATGGCGGTGGAGCGTTCGTTTTCGATCATGTCGCGGGGCATCAGGTGACGGCGGTTCGACGTGGCGTAAAAAAGGACGTTGCCGGGCCGGCCCTCGATGCCGCCTTCCAGCACCGCTTTAAGGGATTTAAAGGTGGCGTCCGAGCCCTCGAAGCTGAGATCGTCGCAGAACAAAAGGCAGCGCCGTTCCGTCCGGCGCAGCAGCGTCAACAGCTTCGGCAGGGACGGGATGTCCTCGCGGTGGATTTCCACCAGCGCCAGCGCGCCGGGAGTATCGTCATTCACCTTGGCATGGGCGGCCTTGACCAGCGAGCTTTTGCCGGTGCCGCGCGCGCCCCACAACAGGGCGTTGTTGGCCGGCAGGCCGTCGGCGAAGCGCCGGGTGTTATCGAGAAGGCGGTCCATCTGGTCGTCGATGCCTTTCAGCAGCACGATGTCGACACGGTTGACGTCGCGGACCGCTTCGAGCCGCATGCCGTCGGCATGCCAGACGAAGGCGTCGGCTTCGTCCAGGGCGTCGCCGTCTTCAATCGGCGGGGCAAGCCGTTCCAGGGCGTCGGCGATACGGTTGAGAACGTCGCCCCCCGGGTTTGGCAAGCCGGGGCCGTTGGCGGCGATAAAGGCGCGGACCTTTTCCACCGTGTTGGTGGTGATGCCCTTGCCGCTACGCAGACGCGACACCAGCTTGCCGTCGTTGGTGGACTGCCGCCCGAAGGTGGTTTCCGCCATGCCGGTGTCGCCAAGGAAGGCGTCGATTTCCAGTAACAGTTCTGCCGGGATGTTCATGGCGGCACATTAGTGGGAAATTTCCGCCTTTGTCAATAACCAGTTAAATTCCTTAATTTCAATTGAATGAATGGAATAAAATTACACCTGAAAGGGGAAAAATGGTATTTTTCCCATACAATTTACGAAATAAGCGTCTTTAGCCACCAATATACAAAGTGCCCTTCGAAGAGAAAAAAAGAAAAGGAAATATGGGGGGGGTCGGGGATCTGGCGGTATAAACAGGAAATGCGCCGGAGGCGCGAAGGAGACCATCCCCAATCCCCTTTACTCCTCTTACTTTACCCTTGTCTCTTGTTTGTGTCTTTGTGGTTCATTCGGCGGGGATTCCGCACGCCTTTGCGTTTGCAACTCGGGCCCGGGCGGTTATAGTCCGGCTGGAATTTAACGGCGCCAATGGTTGATCCCGGTGGCAGCCTGATTTTTAGGAGTTTTTCATGTTTGTTTCGCCAGCGTATGCTCAAGCAGCCGGAGGCACTGGTGGTGGTGGCCTTGAGGCCTTTCTGCCGCTGATCCTGATCTTCGTCGTGTTCTATTTTCTGCTCATCCGCCCGCAGCAGAAGAAGATGAAAGAGCAAAAGGCCATGCTGGGCGCAATCCGGCGCGGCGACAAGGTGGTCACCGGCGGCGGCATCATCGGCACCGTCAGCAAGGTCATCGACGACGAGGAAATCACCGTTGAAATTGCCGACGGCGTGAAGGTCCGTGTGATGCGCGCCCTGATTTCCACGGTCAGGTCCAAGACGGAACCGGTCAACGACGACAAGCGCAAAAAAGACAAAAAAGACGACGCTAAAAAGTCGGACAAAAAGTAAAAACGGTTCTCATATCCGGGGTTTTCAATGGTTTATTTCGCGAAATGGAAAGTGGCTCTGGTGTTGGTCGTGTGCCTGTTTGGCGTTGCCTTTGCCGTGCCCAACTTCATGGATGCCAAAAACGCCAACGCCTTGCCCGATTGGCTGCCGAAAAAGCAGGTCAGCCTGGGGCTTGACCTGCAGGGCGGCTCGCACCTTCTGCTGGAGGTCGATACCCGCGCCGTGGTGCGGGAATTCCTGGACGCCATGGTCGATACCATGCGCATCGAACTGCGCAAGGCGCGCATTCGCTACGCCGGGCTGGGCGTCACCGAAGACGGCGCCCAGGTTGTCATCAAGGATGCGGACAAGCTGGAGGACGCGCGCAAGCTGCTGCGCGAAATCGACCCCGACGTCACGTTGGATAACGATGGCGACAAGATCATCCTGACCCTGAGCCAGCAGGCGTTGCGCGACCGCAAGTCTTCGGCGGTACAGCAATCCATTGAAATCGTGCGCCGCCGGGTCGACGAAACCGGCACCCGCGAGCCGACCATCCAGCGCCAGGGCGAGGATCGGATTCTGGTGCAGCTTCCCGGCGTCGAAGACCCGGACCGGATCAAGCGGTTGCTGGGCAAGACCGCGAAGATGAGCTTCCACCTGGTCGACCAGCGCAATTCGGTTGAATCGGCCATCAAGTCCGGGCGCATTCCGCCGGGCTCGTGGCTGTTGCAGTCCGACGACAAGGACGAGCGGGGCCGTATGTACCTGATCCGCAAACGGGTTATGGTGTCCGGCGACACCCTGGTCGATTCCCAGCCGTCTTTCGATTCCCGCACCAACGAGCCGGTCGTTACCTTCCGCTTCGATTCCGCCGGGGCCAAACGGTTCGGCGCGGCGACATCGAAAAACGTCGGCAAGCTGTTCGCCATTGTGCTCGACCGCAAGGTCATCAGCGCGCCGGTCATCCGCGAGCCCATTCTTGGCGGCAGCGGCCAGATTTCGGGCTCCTTCACCATTCAGGGCGCCCAGGACCTGTCGTTGCTGCTGCGCGCCGGGGCCTTGCCGGCGCCGTTGAGGATTATGGAGGAACGCAGCGTCGGGCCCGGCCTTGGCGCCGATTCCATTGCCGCCGGCAAGATTGCCTCGGTCATCGGCATCATCGCCGTCGTCGTGTTCATGGGGCTCGCCTATGGGCTTTTCGGTTTCATGGCCGACGCCGCCCTGATCATCAACATGGCCTTGATCCTGGGGGCGCTCAGTTTTCTGCAGGCGACGCTGACCCTGCCGGGTATCGCCGGGATCGTGCTGACCATTGGCATGGCGGTGGATGCAAACGTTCTGGTGTTCGAGCGTATCCGTGAGGAAGTCCGCGGCGGGCGCACACCCATTTCCGCCGTCGATGCGGGGTATTCCCGGGCCTTCACCACCATTGTCGACGCCAACCTGACGACCCTGATCGCGGCGCTGTT
>JAESSX010000218.1 GCA_016763915.1 Rhodospirillales bacterium | reverse complement strand
CACGGGATTTCGGCGCCCGGTGCACGCCTTCCTCGCGGCATCCCGGCCAGTCGCAGAAATGGACGTCCGGTTTGTCGTCCGGAAAGCTTTCCAGTGCAATTGAAGTCGAAGAGCTTCTCATAAGGCCGAAACTATGGGGTATCCACCGGACCCTGACAAGCGAGGGGGGAAAAATTTCGAACTTGACCCGTTTTATTTCAAGGGATTAGAAATTTCGTGATCGCCTCAGGTCCTTGAGACTGACGGCCAGAACACCCTAAAGGATCGGAATCAGCCCCGAAATCACGCCCGGGGTCAGGATTTCGTTCAAGGTAAAGGCCAACAGGCCGAACAGGAACAGAGAGCCTGGAAATATTCGTGTCGCCGCGAACCACAACGGCGAAACGTGCTGGATTGCCATCTTCATGACCGGCCAGTTGACGCCCCAAAAGACAACCACCAGCACAAGAAGATAATAAAATCGTCCATACTGCAGGGAATGTGAGAAATTGTTAATGACCGACTTTACCCATCTTCCTACTTGCCATACGATTGTATTGTGTAAGAGTATTACCACCAAATAGGTGGGCCGATCCTTATAAAATGCCTGACACCAATATTGTTTTTTTTGGGGCTTGGGAAATTCACTTCTATCTGAATGATTTTTAGCTAAAACCAGCACATCAAGGGTATGAAAAAAACGGGGGCTTGCATATTTCGAAGACCGGAAATGGCATTTCCTGGCATATTGTCAGCAGGAATATCATGAAAACGAAATTGATGAGCAAAAATGTAACGATTAACGGTCGCCGGACGTCCCTGAGGCTGGAACAGGCCAGCTGGGAGGCGATGCACGACATCTGCGAGTGCGAGGGCCTGACAATTCACGAATTGTGTATGTTGATTGAAAACCGTCGCGACGGCGCCAGCCGGACGTCCGCGGTGCGGGCTTTTATCGTCACCTATTATCGGTCCGTGGCGGCGGAATACGGGGCTTTGCAGCGCGGGGTCGCTTTGATGATCCTGCCGGAATTGGCCGCCCGCAGGTAACTCCTGAGTCTTTCCGGGGGTCAGCTTTCTTTATAAAATTCCGGCCAGGTCCGTTTGACGATGTCGCTGTTCTGAGCATAGGCGTGGCAGGAATTCAACTGGGGCGGCTCTTTCCCCGGTTCGGCCTTTTTGCGCCGCTGGCGGGCGGTCAATACGGTTTGATGGGCGGTCACCGCCATCGGGCCGATGACCAGGTCCGACAAGTGCACGCACCCCTTGACGCCCCCCATCCGTTTGATCACTTCCCGCCGCCAGCCCGGCGCGATGACGGCGCCTTCGAGGGTCGAGAAAATATCATTGATATCCCCGCAGATGGAATAGGGCGATGAAAAGGTCGAGGCTTCGGCCTTGCGGACAACCAGATCGTCATCCACCGTCAGGCGAATTTCCATATGGTGGACAGCCTCACCGCTGGCGACCCCGCCACGGTCGAAATTCTCAAAGGAATAGGTTTTGGTATCGATGATCCTGCCTTCGATATCCCACAGACCGTCGTCGCGCAGGTATCCCTTGCATTGAATGTCGCGTGTGTGAAGGTGTTTGCGGGGGTGCGGTTTTGTCAACGTCATGGCGGCCTGTCCTGCTCTTTGGTATCAGGGGTGAATGCTTCCACATCACCCCGCCCGTTCAAGGACAGGGATCAGGAAGGCATAAAGGCAACGTGGTTTATATCAGGCGCCGTAGCGGTCGCCAAAGACGAAAGCTTCGGTTTCCCGGATGTTTTCTTCCAGGGTCGATTTGGCCGCCTTATACAGGTCGCGGATCGACACCATTCCGACGCACGTGTCCCCGTCCACCACCGGCAGGTGGCGGTAATGACGCGCCTGCATCAGTTCCAGGGCGTCGCCGGCGGAATCCTCCGGCGCCAGGGTATCGGGATTTTCGGTCATGATGTCGCCGATCTGCGTCTCCCTGGGGTCCAGTCCTTTGGCAACGGCGCGGCGGGTCAAATCCCGTTCGGTAATGATGCCGACGAGCCTGGCGTCATCGTCGAGGACGACCAGGGCGGCGATATTGGCGCTGGTCATCATCGTTGCCGCTTCCAGAACGGTGCTGTCCGGTTTCAGCGAACTGAGGGTCTGTTGCCTGATAATGTCGGGCATTATCTTGCGTTGCATGGTCCCGTACCTTCTAGAATTCAGATTCTTAGAAAGACATTAGGGTTATCTTAGGGCAACTCAGGGGGGGCCGCGCAAGAGGGTTCCAAAAAGTCTCACTATTACAATGCCTAAGCAAATCCCTTGGTTTTTTCAGGGTACTCCGAATTACCCGCTTATTCAGGTGGGGCATGGTGTATCCGTGCGGGTGGGGTCAGGCGCACCCGGGTGATCTGATGGCGGTGGCGGCTGATAATTTCAAAGCGAAATCCGTGAAACAGGAAGCGCTGTCCGATTTCCGGAATACGCCGCGATTCATGTAACACCAACCCCGCGACCGTCGATGCTTCCTCGTCGGGAAGATTCCATTCAAATTCGCGGTTGAGGTCGCGGATGGTGACCGCGCCGTCGACCAGGAAGCTGCCGTCGGGCCTGGGACTGACGCCGGAAACGGAGATGTCGTGTTCATCGATAATGTCGCCGACGATTTCCTCGATAATATCCTCCAGGGTCACCACCCCCATCAGGCTGCCGTATTCATCGACGACAAGGGCGAAATGCTCGCGGCGTTTGCGAAAGGCTTCCAGCTGATCGACCAGCATGGTTTGCTCCGGTATGAACCACGGGTCGGCGGCCAGGCCCAGAACATTCAGCCCGCTGAGGTCTTCGCCCAGGGTCCGGATTTCCCTGAACAGCGCCTTGACGTGCAGGACACCGACGATGTTGTCGGGATCGTTCCGCCACAGGGGCAATCGGGTGTAGGGGCTTTTCAGGACTTCGGCCACCAACCTGGCCGGCGGCAGGTCGGCGTCAATAGCCGTAACGTTCTTGCGGTGGATGATGATCTCGCCGACCTGGACCTCGCCCAGATCGAGGACGCTGCGCAGCATGTCGCGTTCCTGCTTGATGCTTTTGTCTTCCCCGGAATGGAGTTCGATCACGCCTCTCAGTTCCTCGGCGCCGGACCCGAAGACATCTTCGGCATGATAATCGACGCCGAACATCTTGAGGATGCCGCGCACGGTAACATGGATGGCGGCCGTCACCGGCGTCAGAACCCAGACCACCGCCTTGACGGTCGGCGCAATCGCCAACGCCGCCTGATTGGCATTCTTTATGGCATAGGTTTTGGGCAGGATTTCGGAGAAAACAAGGATCGTCAAGGTCATCACAATGGTCGCATAGACCACCCCGGCTTCGCCGAACGTCAGGATCAACAGGCTGGTCGCCAGCGCCGAAGCCAGGATGTTCACCAGGTTGTTGCCGAGCAAAATGGCGCCGATCAGGCGTTCCTTGTGGTTGAAAAGCCGGTTGGCGATTTTCGCCCTGCGGTTCCCGTTGCGTTCAAGTTGATGCATGACCGGGCGGGATGCGGCGGTCAGGGCGGTTTCGGAGCCGGAAAAAAAAGCCGACAAAACCAGCAAAAAAACAATGATGATAATGGTGGTGAGCATTGTATGCCCCAGTCTATGTGTTGTGATGATCAGGGGGCGGCGGCCCCGTCGGGCTTTCTCAAGCCTTCAGATAATCATCAAGAACGGCGGTCAGGTCGGCCGGGTCGACGTCGTCGGTGATGAACGATTGGCCGATGCCGCGGGTAAGGATAAACGTCAGTTTTCCGCCCGAGACTTTTTTGTCCTGACCCATCAGGTCGATAAGTT
>JAESSX010000217.1 GCA_016763915.1 Rhodospirillales bacterium | reverse complement strand
GTGAAAGGCGGTGACGACCTGGCTGGGGCCGGTTTCCGCGGCCGGGACCGCGGGCGGATAAGCCCAGACCGCGAAGATCAGGCAAAGTCCCCGGGCAAGATTTCGAAATCGGTTCATTGGGAAACCAATAGGAGCCGAATGTGGCGATTGCAGGGCGCGTGAACGCCATTGCGGAATCCGCTCAATTCGAGGCAAGCTCGTCCGCCTTGCCATTCAGGAGTTTGATAAGCCCCGGAATTCCTTTTCTTTTCAAGGTCTGGCGGTATTCGGAGCGGCGCACCTTCAATTCGCTGATACCGTTGTCGACGATGACGTCGATGATGCGCCAGCCGCCTTTGAACGGGCGGGTCACATAGGCGATATCGATCGTCGATTTGTCGGCCTTGATCAGTTTGGTTCCCACCAGGGTGGTTTTTTGCGGGCCCGGCTTTTCATTTACGACCTTGAATTTCTCGCCACTGTATCCGTCGAACAGGGTGGCCAGGGTCATTGTGCTCATGCGCCGGAAGGCATGGACCAGTTCCTGGCGTTCCGTGACGGTCGCGTGATTCCAGTGATCACCCGATGCAATTTGAACCATCAGCGGAAAATGAAACGATTTTTTAACGTTGGGGGCGAGGCGATCAAAGCGTTGCTGAACGTTCAGATTTTTCGCCTCTTTCATGACCTGAAGCAGGACGGACTGGAACATCCTGACCGTCTCGCTGGGCGTTTGCTCCGTGGCGCGGGCATCGCCGGGAAACCCGGACATTATCGGCGAAATCGCGAAAAACGTTAATATTACCAGTAGTTTAATATTTTTTAGAGCACGTTTCATCGGCGGCCTGTTGTTTTGAATTTGTAAGTGTACTTCGGCGTGATAATAGGAGGTTCCCAGAAAAATAAAATTAATCATAGAGCGTTATCTTATCTCTTTAAAACATTCTTTCTCACGGTGTTTCGCGGCAGGGGGCCAAAGAGAGTCGAAAAGGTAGTTGCGGGAATTCAAAACTTCCCCTAAAAGCGTACTATAGTTGGTAACCCATTTCCGGGCATCGTTGCCTGGGTAAGGGTATCTTGTGGCGGGGTAGGATAACTTTTCGGGAAACGACTAGATTCGGGAAACGACTAGAATGAATTTTCAGAAAATTCGATCGTTAAAGGTGTTCGGTGCAGTTTTGCTGTTCGCCGTTTTGCTTGGCTTCGTTGCTCCGGCAACATCCTTCGCCGCACAACAGGGTGGTTCCGTTACTTATGACCGGCCTGTCGTCAACGACGGAGATGTCGGCGTCCCGCAAGCCGATACCGAAGTCGCCGTCAACCACGACGGCGAAGATGACAACGATCCCCTGGAACAGATCAACCGGGTGATCTTTGAATTCAACGAATTCCTTCAGGATGTGCTGCTGCGTCCGATTTCCAAGTTTTACAACGAAAACGTCAACGTTACGGTTCGCCAGGCCGTCAGCAACTTCCTGGACAACCTGTCCACGCCGGTCATTCTGGCCAACGATATCCTTCAGGGCGAGTTTGACCGCGCACTGACGACCTTCGGGCGCGCCATGATCAATACCACGATGGGAATTTTGGGCCTTGCCGACGTGGCGGGCGAGTTGGGCATCGAGGAACACGATGAAGACTTCGGCCAGACCCTGGCGGTTTACGGGGTTGAGGAAGGTTTCTATCTGGTATTGCCGATTTTCGGGCCGTCCAATCCGCGCGACGCCATCGGCAAGCTGTTTATCGATTCCTATTTCGACCCGCTTGGCCAGTGGCTGGAAAACACGGATCAAGACTCAATCACCCACACCCTGACCGGTGCCAACGCGCTGGACGAATACGCCGGCATCGTGGACGAACTCGATCAGGTGAAGAAGACCTCCGTCGATTACTACGCGGCGGTTCGCAGCCTCTATCGCCAGAAACGCAAGGCCGAGATCCGCAACGGTTCGGAACTGGAACTGCCGCCGATCCCGGATTTGAGCTACGACGTGATGCCCGAGGACTTCAATCAGCCCCTGGCGGACGTCAATCAACCATCCGCTCAGTAGTTTCTTCCCGCCCCTTTCAGGCTCTGCCCGCGCTTCGTCAGACCGGGTGTAACCAATTGAGAAACCTTATGTTTCTTCAGTTCCGCTTGACATTTTTCGGGAAAAGTGCAATATCTCATATGCTGGTGCCCAATGGGGCCGGCAATTCCGAGGTCTGACCGATTGGTAGGCCAAAAAGGCGTATTGCTTCGAACGGAGGATATGACCATGTGCGTTTTCGCATGCACCGTGCCCGTTATGCCCGTCACCCACGATACAGGTTGCGCGCACGTTTTTATTATCCCCAAAACATCTGCGGCATACTCGCCATAATTCGCACATTTTGTGCGGATAGGATCGTAGCAATCCGCCGCCGCAACCGGTTTGATCCCGGGCCCGGCTAACGAAAGAAAAAGGGGTTACAGTTATGGCAGCGATATCCTTACCAGCAGTTCCAGTCGAAGGCGGCCTGGCCTTGTATTTTCGCGAGGTCTGGAGCTTTCCCATTCTGGAAAAGGCGGACGAACAGTCTCTCGCCAGACTCTGGCGCGATAAGGGCGACACCGACGCCGCTCACAAGCTGGTAACGTCGCATTTGCGCCTCGTCGCCAAGATGGCGATGAAATACCGTGGATATGGCCTCCCCGTCGCCGACCTGGTGTCGGAAGGCAATATCGGGCTGATGAAGGCGGTCAAAAAGTTCGACCCGGAACTGGGGTTCCGTCTGTCCACCTATGCCATGTGGTGGATCAAGGCCTCGATCACCGAATACATCCTGAAATCCTGGTCCATGGTTAAGCTGGGGACGGTGGCGTCGCAAAAGAAACTGTTTTTCTCGCTGCGCAGCATCAAAAGCCGCCTCAATATCCTCGACGCCGGCGAATTGACGCCCGATCAGGCCAAACAGCTGTCGGACAAGATGAATATGTCCGCCGATGAAATCACCAAAATGAACCGGCGGATGTCTTCGCGAGACCTGTCCCTCAACGCGCCCCTGTCGACGGACGACGAAGGCATGGAATTTCAGGACACCCTGGTTGCCGAAGGCCCCAGCCCCGAACGCCTGGTGGCCGATGCGGAAGAACTGTCGCACCACGGCGCCATTCTCAGGCGGGCGATGCAGGCGCTGCCGGAACGCGACCGCGATATTCTTGCCGAACGGCGCCTGAACGATGAGCCCAAGACACTGGATACACTGGGCCAAAAGTACGGCATCAGCCGCGAACGCGTCCGCCAGCTTGAGGTGCGCGCTTTCGAAAAGGTCCAGGAAGCGGTCCAGACGGCGGTCGCGCAGGAAGCCGCCGCTTAACCCCCCCTGAATGGCCGATCCGGCCGGCTCCGGACGGGCGTTGTGACGGTTCTTCCAGGAATGGACGCCGGTTGATGATTGTCCTTTTTACCGATTTCGGTCTGGGCGGTCCCTACCTGGGGCAGGTCAGAAACGTTCTGCACCAGGGCGCGCCCGGTACGCCGGTGATCGACCTGTTCGTCAACGCCCCTGCCTACGGCCCGAAACCGGCGGCCTATCTGCTGGCGGCCTATAACGGGGAATTTCCGCCCGGAACGGTTTTTTTCGCCGTCGTCGATCCCGGCGTCGGCGGTGATCGTTCGCCGGGCGTTCTGGAAGCCGACGGGCGTTGGTATGTCGGCCCCGACAACGGGCTTTTTGAAATCGTCATAAGGCGCGCCAAAGCCCGGCCCCGGTGGTGGGATATCGTCTGGCGGCCGGAGCGGCTGACGGCGACGTTTCACGGCCGCGACCTGTTCGCCCCCATAGCCGCGCGCCTGGCGTGCGGAGAAACGCCGGACAAGGACTTAAGGCAGGGCGGAGCGGATTTCAGGGAAACCCCGCCCGACGACATCCGCCGTCCGGAATGGCCCGACGACCTCGCGGAAATCATCTACATCGACGATTTCGGAAACGCCATGACCGGGCTGCGGGCTTCGGTGGCAACGGGAGCAGGGGGTATCGCCGTTGGGGGACGCTCGATCCCGCGCGCGGAGACATTTTCCGATGTTCCCGAAGGCGCGCCGTTGTGTTACGAAAATTCCAACGGCCTGCTGGAAATCGCCGTAAATAGGGGCAGGGCGGACCGGTTGGCGGAAATTTCCCTTGGATGTCAGGTCGAGTTCAGTAAAAAGTGACGGCGATCACAGTCTTACGGGTTGATTCGGGGCAAAAGTCTCCCCACTATCTGTTTTTAGGGGCAGTCATTCCTGAATCCCAAAGACAGGACCTAATAATCGCAGGCGGAAAAAATGAAACGGGCGGAATGTCGCTGAAACTTAAATTCTGGGGGGTCCGTGGAAGTATTGCGTGCGCGACTCCCAATCACATGAAATATGGTGGCAATACCAGCTGCATCGAGGTGCAGGCCGGTGACCATACTTTCGTGCTGGACGCGGGAACGGGCATTCGCAATTTCGGCGAAACCCTGATGAAATCCGGCAACTGTGTTTCCCACATGCTGTTCACGCACTCCCATTGGGATCACATAAACGGCTTCCCGTTTTTCACCCCGGCCTACAACCCCGAAAATTCCATTACCATCATGGCGGGGCACCTCAAGGGGCAAGGCGGCATCCAGGATGTTCTGTCGACCCAGATGAACAATCCGGTTTTTCCGGTGCCCCTCGACGCCATCCAGGCGAACCTGGAGTATCACGATTTTCAGGCCGGCGAGAGCTTCCAGCTTTTTGACGGTGTGCGGATCGTGACGGCGCCGCTCAACCACCCCAACGGGGCCACGGGCTACCGGATCGAATATGACGGCAAGGCGGCGGTGTACATCACCGATACGGAACACGTGCCGGACCAGTCGGACCGGAACATCCTGGAGCTGATCGACGGCGCCGATTTTGTGATTTACGACTGCACCTATACGAAAGAGGAATTCCAGTCCAAGATCGGCTGGGGACATTCCACCTGGAATGAAGGTATGCGGCTGTGCCTGGAAGCCAACGCCAAAAAACTCGGCATTTTCCACCACGAGCCGGGCCATGAAGACGATTTTATGGATGCGCTTGCAACGCAAGCCCAGGATGCCTGGGACGGCAATATCGTTTGCCGCGAAGGCATGACCATCGAGCTGTAACCATCGGGCCGCCGCCGTCCCCGGCGTTCGTCCATCCGAAATTCTTCAAAGGTATCGCCGAAAAGGACCGCCGGCACGCGGGGGCTACTGTTGGGTGGGGGCGGCGGGAATGACGTTTCCGCCCTGCATTTGCTGCAGTGGGGGCAAAGCCTGTTTGCCTTCGGCGGCGTCTTTTGCCAATTCCTTTTGCTCCTGCATCGCCAGGATATTCTGGTAGGCCTTCTTTTCCTCCAGGGACATGGGATAGATGAGCAGGGCGACCCGCCGGTTGGTGGACTGGTTTTCCGGGATCGCCGTGCCGTCGGGGGTTCTGTTCGGGGCCTTCGGCTGGGTATCGGCATAGCCGGTCGCTTTCATGCGGCTGGGATCCAACTCCTGGCTGATTAAAAAGCGGATGATGCCGGCGGCGCGGGACGCCGACAGTTCCCAGTTCGACGGGTACCGGACGGTGTTGATGGGGACGTCGTCGGTGTGCCCCTCGATTTCGATTGTGTAGAACTGGTAGCGGGGCGCCAGAAGGGTTTGCGTCATTTTTTCCAGAACCGGCAGGGCTTCTTCACGGATATCGGCGAACCCGGGTTTGAAAAAGGCCGAACTGGACAGCTCGATAACGATACCCTTTTTGTCGGTTTCGACCTTGACCACCTGGTCGGCCTGCATGTTGTAGACGACATCCTGAACGTCGATCCGGAGTAACTGGATCGGGCTGGTGGATTCCTGTCCGGTGAGGTTGCTCTTGATCGCCGTCGCCGCCGTCTCGAAGGCGGGGATGTCATATTCGGCGAAGGTGAGGAGCATGACCATGAAGGCCATCAACAGCGTGATGGCGTCGGCATAGGTGACCAGCCAGTCTTCTTTTTCTTCAACTTCTTCGGGAGGCGCTTCCATGATCTCTGTCCTATGGCCTCGCCGGCCAGAAACGGGTTGCGGCGTCGATCACTTCTTCATCTTGTCGATATCGAAGTGGATCGCCGGGTCGAGAAAGCTGTTCATCCGATCTTGAATGAAACGGGGGCTTTTCTTGTCGGCCAGCAGCACCAGGCCCTCGGCGACAAGGTAATTGCGGAAGCGGATGATCTGCTCGCGCTGCAGGATCTTGGTTGCCGAGGGGAGGAAAATGATCTGCGAAAATATCACGCCGTAGAGCGTCGTGCACAGCGCCACCGCAAGTCCCGCGCCCAGCGTCGACGGATCGCCGCCCATGCTGCCGAGCATGATGATCAGGCCGACGAGCGTGCCGATCATGCCGAAGGCCGGCGCCGCCGCGCCCATTTTCTTGATGATATCCACTAACACCGTGTTGCGCCCGAAGCTGGTCTCGATGGTGTTGTTCAGGCATTCCCGGACTTCTTCGCCGGTGTAGCCGCTGATCACCATGTCGATGCCGAATTTTAGGAACTTGTCGCCTTTAACGGATTTCTTGACTTCCGCCTCGAGGGCCTGAGGGCCGCTTTTCTGGACCAAATACGCCCATTTGATGATTCGTCCGACCTCGTTTTTCAGCACGCCCCGCGCGATTGCCGGCGCGCCGAAGATTTTGATCATCACTTTAAACGACAAAAGAACGTAGCGAGGCTCGTACGAGATAAACGCCGCCGCCAGGGTCCCGCCGGCAACCATGACCAGGCTGGAGAGGCTGACGAAGATTGCGTAATCGTCCGTGGCGGTGACGATAGCGCTGAGAAACAAGCCCATCGCGCCTATGAAACCGACGATCGTTGCTATTGACATAACTATCCCTGCCTTCAAAGCACGACAACGACGGACTTGAATGCCGCCTGATACTTAAACCCCCCAAAGGGTTACTCTATTTCTTATACAAAAAACTTATTTTTAAAACCTTAAAAAATTCAATCAGTTACATTTTCGCTGGCGGGCCGCGATGGGTTATCGTTCCCGGAAGGCTTCGTGGCGCAGCTTGAGAACGGGTTTTATCAGGTAATCAATAACCGACTTCTTGCCGGTATGGATATCCACCGTGGCCTGCATGCCGGGAACGATCGGCAGCGATCCTTCCTCGCGGCCCAGGTAGTTCTTGTCGGTCTGCACGACTACGCGGAAATAGGGCTGGCCGTTTTCGTCCATGGACGTATCGGGCGCCACCTGGATCACCGTTCCCTTCAGCCCGCCGTAACGGGCGAAGTCATAAGTGGAAATCTTGACGGTGGCATTCTGCCCTTCCGAGACATAGCCGCGGTCGGTCGGGTTTAGCCTCGATTGCACCACCAGATTTTCGCCCGTCGGCACGATTTCCAGTATCGGCTCGCCCGGCTTGATGACGCCGCCGATGGTGTTGAAGCGCAGATTTTTGACGACGCCGGCGATGGGGCTTTTGATTTCGGCGCGCGACCCCTGTTCCATCGCCCTTTTCAGCAATTCGCGGATACGGGCGATTTCCTGCTCGGTTTTTCCCAGTTCCTCGCGCGCTTCGCGGCGGAAACGGATTTGCCCTTCGCGCAGGCGCTGTTTCGATTCCTCGACCGCCGCCCGGGCTTTTGGAATGGACGGTTTCAGGCTTTGCACTTCACCGTCGAGGCTTTCCACCTCGGCTTCCAGTTCCAGGTGGTCGATTTTCGCGGTCAGGCCTTCGGTCAACAGGGACGCCGACATTTTCAGGCGTTCCAAAGCCAGCTTGTAATTCCGCATGACGGCTTTTTGCCGGGCCGACAGTTCCAGAACTTCCAGTTTCCGCTGCTTGACCTGTTCCTTCATGACGTTGAGCGTGGAGACCAGTTCCCGCGCGCGGGCATCGAAGGCCTGGCGCTGGGACGTCGCCAGGACCGGCCGTTTGGCGGCGACGTCGGGGGAGAAGACCAGCTTCTTGCCCTCGGCCTCGGCCAGTAGGCGGCTGCGGACAAGAAACTGGCTGTCCAGCCGTACGCTCAGTTCGTCCTTGTTGGTGCCGGTCGACGACTGGTCCAGCTGGATCAGGGTGTCGCCTTCCTTGACGGTGTCCCCCTCGGTCACGAACAACTGATCGACGATGCCCCCTTCGAGGTGCTGGATGACCCGGACCTTCCCTTGCGGCACCACTTCGCCGATGGAAACCGCGACCTCGTCCAGTTCGGCGAAAAAGGCCCAGATAACCAGCAACAACATCATGATCATGACCGGCCAGGCGAAAGCGCGCCAGGTGGGCATCGGATGGCTGACCAGAAGCCCGTCCAGGCGTTCGTTACCGGTTCTTTCCGTGATCGATGTCATTGTTTTGGCCTTGCGGGTTGTCCCGCCGCCGGGCCCCGGGCGGCGTCAATCAGGTCGGCATAGGGATCGTCCGACGGCGACGGGGCCTGTGCCGGAGTGGTCTCCGGTGATGCTGCGTCGTCCTTGAGCCGGAACATCTTGCCGCCGGGAACGCTGGGATCGGCGGTCGAGGGTCTCGGCGCGGCGGGCGCGGTGCTGGGCGGTGCGGCAACGGCG
>JAESSX010000216.1 GCA_016763915.1 Rhodospirillales bacterium | reverse complement strand
GGGTCGTGGGCGGATATTTGATCAGAGCGGAATTAGCCGGAAAAGCATCGGTCCGGGCGGGAATACGCATGCTCCGCGGCGGCGAAGGCGACCAAATCGCAACAGCCTCGCTTTCCTATTTTGGCCACATCTTCGACTGGCGCCAACTTAAACGATGGAACATTGATCCAACACAGCTTCCGAAAGGCAGTGTCATCCGTCACCGGGAGGAAAATTATTGGGACCTCCACGGTACGGTGATCTGGATATCGGGGACAGTTATTACCTTCCTCCTTATCATTGTCGGTTTAACGATTTTGGTTTGGCGACGTCGCATCCAAGCGGAAAAGCGCACGTTGGCGGCAGAAACGAGCCTGCACGATGCCATCGAAGCCATTTCCGATGGCATTATCTTTTACGACCATACCGGCCGGCTTGTTCTCTCCAATAGCGCCAATCGACGAATGCAACCTCACGTCAACTTCGAGACAGGCGCTATGGCCAGAACGTTGATGGAACGGGCGTTCGATGGCGGGACCTATGGCGACCCGGCAAGCCTGGATAAAAACAGTGTCATAGAAGAAAGACTTAGAAATCTCACGTACGCGGACGGACTGCCGAAGATCATCAAAACCAAGGAAGGGAGGCTCATTGAACGGCGCAATTTTCCAACCAAGCAAGGGGGATCGGTTGGCATTCGTATCGATATTACCGAGCGCAAGATGATGGAGGAGAAGATTTATCGCACTAATCAGATTCTAGGGTTAATGCATAAAACAAACACCTACTTCATGGAAAGTTTGAGCGATAAAGATCTCTTCAATCATATGCTTGGCGATTTTCTTGAATTCACGGGCAGTGAATATGGTTTCTTCGGTAAAGTCCTCAGGACCGCCGATGATAGGCCCTACCTAAAAACCTTAGCCATTACCAATATCGCCTGGGACGAGGAAACCCGACGGTTTTATGAAGAAAATGCGCCGGAGGGGCTCGAGTTTGACAACCTGAAGACCCTGTTCGGCGCGGTCTTGACCAGCGAGGAAGTTGTAATCGCCAATGACCCAAAGAACGATCAACGGCGGGGAGGAACCCCCGAGGGGCACCCGTCGTTAAACGCCTTCCTTGGCGTTCCTCTGAAGGTCGGGCGGAATTTTATCGGAATGGCGGGAGTCGCCAACCGGCCGGGTGGGTATGACGCGGACCTCGTTGCTGAGCTTCAACCGCTGTTTGACACCTATGCAAGTGTTATCCAGGCTTTCGCATCCGAAAAGGTGCTGATGCAAACCAAGGAGATATTCCAGGACATCTCTGAAGCCAGCGGCGACATGTTCTGGGAGATGGATGATAATTTCAGATTTGTGCGCACGTTTTACAGCGTTGAAAGTAAATTATTTAAATTACTCGAGGAACCTATCGGCCGCACCCGATGGGAAATGGTCGGGGTCGACCCGGACAACAACGAAAAATGGGGCAGGCATCGCGACGACCATACGGCGCACCGTTCTTTCAAGGATTTCGAGTACTATATAACTGACGAAAACGGCAAAAAGCATTATCGAAGCGTCAACGGCAAACCCTTCTTCGACGAGGATGGAAATTTCAAGGGGTATCGAGGTTCCGGCACGGACATCACCACGCAAAAAAGACTTAAAGATCAACTCCGCCAATCTCAGAAAATGGAAGCCGTGGGCCAACTGACGGGCGGCATTGCGCACGACTTCAACAACCTTCTGGCCATCATCAACGGCAACCTCGAATTGTTGAATGAAACGGGTGGTTTGGAAGGCGGGTCGCGGGACAATCTCAATCGAGCCCTGGATGCCGTAGATAAAGCGGCCAATCTGACCGATCGTCTTCTGAGCTTCTCCCGGCAGCAGACCCTGAAACCCAAAATAATCGAAGCCAATACCCTGCTCTTCGATACGGTTGGCCTTCTGATGCGGACCCTGGGCGAGGACATCGACATCAAGACGGCGTTTGAAAGGAATATTCCGTTGATCAAGGTCGATCCGGGGATGCTGGGGAACGCCATTCTCAATATGGCAAACAACGCCCGTGACGCCATGCCCAAGGGGGGGACGTTGACCATCAAGACGGCCCGCGTCGATTTTAACGGTAAGGTTCCCTACGACAACCAGAGCCCTCTAACCGGCATTTATGTCCTGATTTCAGTCTCCGACACGGGCGAAGGCATAGAGGATAGGAATATGGATCATGTCTTCGAGCCCTTCTTCACCACCAAGGACGTCGGCGAGGGTACCGGCCTCGGACTGAGTATGGTTTTCGGGTTCGTCAAGCAGTCGGGCGGTCATGTGACGATGGAGAGCGAGAGAGGCAAGGGGACGACGATTGATCTTTACTTCCCCGCTACCGAGAGCCCGAAAATGGAGACGCCGGCAGGCGAACCGGTAGCGAAGGCCGACGCGAAGGGCACGGAGACCATCCTGGTGGTCGAGGACGACGAGGACGTACGCCTGGTCACCGTGGCCATGCTGAACAACCTGGGCTACAAGGTGCTGGAAGCGGAGGATGGCCCGTCGGCGCTGAGTGTTCTGGACGAAAATTTCAAGACCATTGATCTGGTGTTCTGCGACGTGATCATGCCGTCGGGCATGAGCGGGTTCGATCTTGCCGACGAACTGAAACGCCATTACCAGGACATCAAGTTGCTGATGACCTCGGGCTACCCGGATAAGGTTATCGACAGGGACGGCATTGATAACGCCAATATCATTTTACTTGGCAAGCCCTACAGGAAGGCCGAACTGGCGGAGGCTGTGCGGACCGTTATCGAACAATAAAAAAGCGAAGCACCGGGCCTGGAAGGCACCGGGCTTTCGTTTTTGTCGAATGTTCGCTTCGGGTCAAAAGCCGAAGCGGACCAAAACCTACTCCGCCGCCTCGGTCTTGCCGCCTTCCTCTTCCTTGCCGACAAAGCTTTCGTCGTAGAGCTTGCCGCCTTCGGCCTCGAACTTTTCGCTCATCTCGGCCATGCCGTTGGCGGCGTATTCGCGCACCTGGTTGGTGATTTCCATGGCGCAGAATTTGGGTCCGCACATGGAGCAGAAGTGCGCGGTTTTGTGGGCGTCCTTGGGCATGGTCTGGTCGTGGAAGTCCTTGGCCGTATCGGCGTCGAGGCCCAGATTGAACTGGTCCTGCCAGCGGAACTCGAAGCGCGCCCGGCTGAGCGCGTCGTCCTGGGCCTGCGCGCCCGGGTGGCCCTTGGCGATGTCGGCGGCGTGGGCGGCCAGCTTGTAGGTCACGACGCCGGTCTTGACCGCGACCGGAATCCCCGCCTTGAGGCGTCGCCGTGCGACCTCTCCGAGGGTCTCGAGGGCTCGCGGGTCGTGCGGGT
>JAESSX010000215.1 GCA_016763915.1 Rhodospirillales bacterium | reverse complement strand
GCGAAATTACCCTCACGCTCAACAAAAACGGCGACCGGATAGATGTCGCCGTGACCGACAACGGCGTCGGCATCCCGCCTGAAAAAATCGAACAGCTATTCCTGATCGAGGAAAAAACCTCGACCAAGGGCACCGGGGGCGAGGTCGGAACCGGGCTCGGCCTTCATTTGTGCAAGGAACTGGTGAAAATACACGGCGGCGAAATTTCCATCGAAAGCACCGTCGGCCAAGGCTCCACCTTCGGCTTCAGCTTGCCGGCGGCGTAACGCCCGTCTGCGCCGGGGATTGCGGCAATTCCCGCCCATCGTCGCGCAGAACGATATAAATGGCAGGGATCACCAGCAACGTCAGCGCCGTCGACGATGCCAGCCCGAACACCAGCGAAATCGCCAGACCCTGGAAAATCGGATCGGCGAGGATGAAAAGGCCGCCGATCATGGCCGCCACGGCGGTCAGGAAAATCGGCTTGAAACGGATGGCGCCGGCTTCCAGCAGCACCTGGCGCAAGGCCACGCCCTGGCCCTGGCGCTGGCGGATGAAATCCACCAGAAGGATCGAATTGCGCACGATGATCCCGGCCAGCGCGATAAATCCGATCATCGACGTGGCGCTGAACGGGGCCGAAAACATCCAGTGGCCGATCATGATCCCGATCAACGTCAGCGGCACCGGCGTCAGGATCACCAGCGGCAGCTTGAAACTGCCGAACTGGCCGACCACCAGCAGGTAAATGCCGAACAGCGCGAAAATGAAAGCCAGCCCCATATCGCGGAAGGTCACGTAGGTGACTTCCCATTCCCCATCCCACAACAGGGTGACGCGGCTTTCGTCTTTCGGCTGTCCGTAATAGGAAATGTCCGGCATGCCGGCCCGGCCTCAGTCGATATCCGCCAGCTTGTCTTCAACGGCGAACATGCCGTAGATGGGGGCCTCGAAGCGCCCGGCCATCTCGGCGGTGACGATTTCAGCGAAGTAGCCGTCGCGCCGGAACAGGGGATAGGACGCGCGCTCGCGCGTCAACGTCACCACGTCGCCCAGTTCCACCACCCGGCCCGTGTCGGCGGCTTCGCCGGGGGCTGGAACAGGGGTGGCGAGAATTCTTTCGCTTAACGTCAGCGCACTCTTCGGCAGGCGCACGGTAATTTCGACCGGGTTGACGCCCGACCCGCGTTGCGAATAGCCGACGTTGACGCCGACGAACAGGGCCTGCAGCGTATCGTACAGCGCGTTTTCCTGAACGCCGTGGAACTCCAGGTTCTGCTGGTCGATTTCGAAGCGCAGGCGTTGCGGCGGCTGGCCCAGGGAATCATCGACGTCGACGATGAAATCGACCGCTTCGAAGGCCTCGCGGACCTTGCGCGCGGCCGCGCGGCGGCTGGCCTGATCGGGGCCGTAGATTTCGGCCATCAACGTCGCCAGCGCGGGCGGCCCCGGCGGCACCTCGACGACCTTGATGGCCGTGCCCTCGGGCGCCGCCACGTCACGGATCAGGCGGCGAACCTCCAGCGCCACCGCGTGGCTTTGCCGGTCGCGGTCCTGCTTCGGTTTCAGGTTGATCTGCAAATCCCCCTGCCACGGCTCGGACCGCAGGTAATAGTGCCGCACCAGGCCGTTGAAATTGAACGGCACGGCGGTGCCGGCATAGATCTGCATGTGCGTGATTTCGGCCACCCCCCCGAGCCGGCGCGCGGCGTCGCTCAATACGCGTTCGGTATCCTCCAGGGACGAGCCTTCCGGCAGGTCGACGACGATCTGCAATTCGGACTTGTTGTCGAAGGGCAGCAGTTTGACGGTAACGTCCCGGGTCGCGAACAGGCCCATCACCGCCACCGTCGCCAGACCGACGGCAACGAGGAATTTGATCGACCGCGCCCGGCCGGTCAGCAACGGCGTCGCCAGCTTCAGGTAAAACCGGCCCATACGGCCGCCGGTGTCGTCCTCTTCATGGCCGTGATGGCCGTCTGCCTTGGCGCCTTTTCCGGACGCGAACTTGAGCAACAGCCACGGCGTGATGATGACGGCGACGAAGAACGAAATCACCATCGCCGCCGAGGCATTGGCCGGGATCGGACTCATGTACGGCCCCATCAGCCCGGATACGAACATCATCGGCAACAGGGCGGCGACAATGGCCAGGGTCGCGATGATCGTCGGGTTGCCGACTTCGGCGACGGCTTCTATGGTCGATTTCAACGGCGTGCGAATGCCGCCCCGGGCCCAATGGCGGGCGATATTTTCGATCACCACGATGGCGTCATCGACCATGATGCCGATGGAAAAGATCAACGCGAACAGGCTGACCCGGTTGATGGTGTAGCCCATCATCCATGACGCGAACAGGGTCAGCAGAATGGTCGTCGGCACCACCACCAGAACCACCCCGCCCTCGCGCCAGCCCAACGCCACGGATACCAGCAACACGATGGAAAGGGTCGCCAATCCTAAGTGGAACAGCAACTCGTCGGATTTCTCCAGCGCCGTGGCGCCGTAATTCCGGGTCACCACGACATCGACCCCCGGCGGCACCAGACGGCCCCGGACCGTGTCCAGCCGGGCCAGAATTTCATCGGCGACGACAACCGCGTTGGCGCCCCCGCGCTTGGCCAGGGCGATGGTCACCGCCGGCCGTTGGCGCCATTGTCCGGCGGCGTCTTTTTCAACATGCCAGACCCGGTGTTCAAGAGGTTTCGAGCCGACCACGACATCGGCCACGTCGCGCACGTAGACCGGGCGGCCGTCGCGCGCCGTAATCAGCAGCATGCCGATATCGGGCACGCCCTCCAGGGTTTGTCCGGCGACCACGGACACCGCCCGCCCGGCGTCGCGGGTCTTGCCCAACAGGAACGAGCGGTTGGCGTTTCTGACCTTATCCACCAGTTGATTGAGGGTGACGCCGTAGAGCGACAGGCGTTCCGGGTCGGGCTCGACGCGGATCTGCCCGGGGCGGCCGCCGGCGATAAAGGTCAGGCCGACGTCCTTGACCTTGACCAGCTCAAACAACAGTTCCTCGGCGACATCGTAGAGCGCGTTGTCGTTCCAGCGATCGGCGACCGGGGCTTTCGCTTTCAGGGTCAGCGTCACCATCGGCACGTCGTTGATGCCGCGCCCGACGATCAACGGTTCCGGGATGCCCACCGGCAGGCGGTTCATATTGGCGCGGATTTCATCGTGCACGCGCAGGATGGCGACGTCTTCGGACGTGCCGACCTCGAAGCGCGCGGTGACCACGACACGGTCGTCCTCGCTCAGCGAATAGACGTGTTCGACTTTATTGATGCCCTTGATGATGTCTTCCAGGGGCTCGGTCACCAGTTCGACGGCGTCGGTGGCCTTGTAGCCGTTGGCCTGGATCATGATATCGACCATCGGCACGCTGATCTGGGGTTCTTCCTCGCGCGGCAGAACCAACAGGGCGAAAAACCCGACCGCCAGCGACGTCAGCAACACCAGCGGCGTCAACGGCGATTGGATAAAGGCCTTGGTCAGGCTTCCGGATATACCGAGCTTCATGGTCCGGTCGCAACCGGGCGGATCAGTTCATCCCCGGGCCGGAGGCCGGACAGGATTTCGACCCCGTCCGGGCGCGCCATGCCCGGCTGAACGACGATCTGGACGCCGCCTTTCAATGTCGCGAAGGTCAGGCCGTATCGCTGGAACAGGTAGCCGCCGGGGATCACGATGGTTTCGCGTTTGCCGGCGCTGACCCGCACCCGGACCCGTTCGCCGACGAAAAAGTCGCCAAGCCCCGGCACCGTAACATCGGCGACGACGCGGCCCCGGCGGATTTCCGGATAGACCTGGCGGACAAGGCCGGTGCGGGCGTCCTGGTCGCCGACATAGACCGCATCGCCGACACGGATGAACCGCGCGTGGCGTTCGGGCACGCTAAGGCGCAGGATAAATCCCCGGGCGGCGATGGTGGCGACCGTTTCCCCGGCCAGGATGACCGCGCCCTGGATAACATGAACCCTGGTCACCCGGCCCGACGACGGCGCCCTGACGACGCCTTCGTCCCGCTGGCGCGACGCCAGGGCATATTCGGACTGCAAGGCCTTCAATTCCCGCTCGGCGACATTGAATGCGCTCAAAGCCTCATCCAGGCGTTTCTGTGGAATGGCGCCGCTTTTAAGCAGTTTGCGCGACCGCGCCAAAGTGGTCGCGGCGAGGTCTTTTTGCGATTTCATGGACTCGACCCGGGACCGCAAGGCATCCATGCGAAACCCGATCTTGGGATCGCCGACCACGGCGATGACCTGGCCCTCCCTGACCGCGGCGCCCTCGTCGACGCTCAACCGGGTCACCGTGCCGCCGATGCGCGCCCGCGCGCTCGCCACGTCGGTGGTCTCGACCGTGGCGAACACCGCTTTCATGTCCTCGACCAGGACCGGCGATACCTTCAGGGCCGTTTCCGCCGCCGCTGCGGTCACCGTCAGCATTGCCGCGGCGACGGCCAGGGCCGGCAGGATTCGTTTTCCGGGGTATCGTTTCAAAATCGTCATGGCAAGCCGTTTGCGGACTGTTCGTGGGAAGTATGGGTCGTCTCAATGTGTTACTATTTTTCCATGATTCAAGGGCAAGACCGGCGACTTTATTCAACCCGTTTGATGACCAGCGACGTAATGTCGTCGTGCTGCGGCGCTTCGCCGACGAATTCGGCAAGGGCCTGGGACACGGCGCCGGCCAGATCGCTGGGTGAGGCCGCCCCCTGCCCGCCGAGCGCCGCCACCAGGCGCGCCTCATCGAACGCCTGGTGTTCGGCGTTAAAAGCTTCCGTCAGGCCGTCGGTGTAGAAATAGATGCCGTCGCCCGGGGCCAGCGTCAGGTCTCCTTCTTCGTAGGTCTGCTCCTCGTCGATGCCGAGCAGGGTGCCCCGGCCGTCTTCCAGCGCCGAGACCCCGCGCGCCCCGCCGCCGTCATCGGAGCGCACCAGCAACGGCAGCGGATGGCCGCCGTTGGCATAGGCCATCCGCCACGTTTTCTTGTCGAGCACGCCGTAAAACACCGACACGAACATGCCCGGCACGTCGTGGCGGCACAAAAGGCGATTGACCTGTTCCAGGCACGGCCCCGGCCCCGGCTCATGGAACGCCGTCGCCCGGATCAGGGTCCTGGCGACGGCCATGAAAAAGGCCGCCGGGATGCCCTTGCCGGAAACGTCGGCGATGACCAGCCCGACCTGTCCGTCGGGCAGCACGAACAGGTCGTAGAAATCGCCGCCCATGTCCTTGGCCGGGAGGGTGCGGGCGAACACGTCGACGCCGTCGATGGCGGGAAACCGCCGCGGCAAGATGCGGCGCTGGATTTCGCTGGCGATCTCGATCTCGCGGCGAATGGCGGACAATTCGGTTTCATTTTTCCAGCTGTTGCGCCGGCGCTCGCAGACTTGATAAACCCGCTCCAACGTCTCCGACAGTTCCCCGGACGTTACCGGCTTGACCAGGAAATCCGATGCGCCCTCCTTCAGCGACTGGCGCAGCAGGTTGATGTCCGGCCGGCTGCTCAACGCAATGCGCGGCAATCGGGCGTCTTTGGCGTCGAGGCGTAAAAACAGGTCCATGCCGCTGATGGTTTCGGAATCGATGGCGACGATGGCGATATCCAGATCGTCGCGCGAGGTCAGGATGTCTATGGCTTCTTCGTCGGTGCGCGCAAACACGAATTCATTGTCCCCGGCGCCGCAAAACATAGCTTCGGCCGCCGGGTCGTCATCCACCACCAAGGTTTTCGCCATAATGCCCCCACATTTTCGGCCCCTTCGCGGGGCGGCGCGCCCGAGTATCCCCATGCGCACCCCCGTGGTCAACGGGCGTGCGGACTCTCCTTGACCCCGGCGTCCATCGGGGCCACATTCAGGATGTTCCGTGGGGAGCCCCGATAGGGGGCTGAGACGCCGCCGGTCGCCGTATCGAAAGATCCGGCGGCAATGTGGATACCCAACGAACCTGATCCGGATAACGCCGGCGTAGGGACAGGGACGCGCACGCACAAAAGGCGCTTTCCTTTTCCTCCCGGATGTTACCTCTGAGTGCCAAAGGGAGCCCCGACAATGAACGTCATCAACAAACCGAAAACATCCGACATCACCACCGGCCCGCTGCCGGCCAGCGCCAAGATTTATATCGAGGGCACGATCCATCCCGATGTGCGGGTGCCGATGCGCGAAATTTCGCTTCACGAAACCGCCAACGAGCCGCCCGTGGTCGTTTACGACACCTCCGGCCCCTATACCGACTCGATTCAGAACATCGATATCGAGGCCGGCTTGCCGCGCCTGCGCGAACCGTGGATCATGGCGCGCGGCGACGTCGAGGAATACGACGGCCGCCAGGTCAAATTCGAGGACAACAACGCCGACGGCGAAAAGCTGGTGCCGGAATTCCCCCTCCGGCGCAAGCCGGTGCGCGCCAAAAACGGCGCCGCGACGCAGATGAAATACGCCCGCGAAGGCATCATCACGCCGGAAATGGAATTCATCGCCATCCGCGAGAATATAAACCGCGACCACGACCCGGCCGCCGCCAGGGCGCGCATCGCCGATGGCGAGAGCTTCGGCGCCGCCATCCCGGAAATCGTGACGCCCGAATTCGTCCGCGACGAGGTCGCCCGCGGCCGCGCCATCATCCCCGCCAACATCAACCACCCCGAGGTCGAGCCGCAGATCATCGGCCGCAATTTCCTGGTCAAGATCAACGCCAACAACGGCAATTCGGCCGTCACCTCGTCGGTCGCCGAAGAGGTCGACAAGATGGTCTGG
>JAESSX010000214.1 GCA_016763915.1 Rhodospirillales bacterium | reverse complement strand
TATGAGGCGATCCCGTCCCTGGGGCTCGGTATCGTCGTCAAGATCGACATGGCGGAATTGCGCGCGCCATTCCTTCGCGCCGCGGGGATCAGCGCCATCGGCGGCGTTCTGGTTCTCCTTTCGGCGACCGCCCTGTTCCGCCGGATTTCCTCCCCGTTGGTGGAAAGCCTGGAACAGAATGTCGCCCGCCTGACCGAAGCCCAGCGGATCGCCCGTTTGGGCAACTGGGACCGCAACATTGCCACCGGAGAAGGATGGTGGTCGAAGGAAACCTATCGCATTTTCGGTCTCGAACCGGCGGCCGTCGCCCCGACACTGGAGTCCTTTCTGGCCTGCATCCACGAAGAAGACCGGGCCATGGTCAAATCAGCCGCCGAAAAATGCCTGACCGGGATGGAGCCCTATTCCCTCGACTACCGCATCACCCGCCCGGACGGTACGATCATAGCCATTCATGGCCGCGGCACCTGGCGCCTGGATAAAACCGGACAGCCGGAGAGCATCAGCGGCACGGTCCAGGACGTGACCCGGCACCGCCAAATGGAAGAAGACGCCCGCCGTCTTGTCGCCGCCATCGAGAGTTTGACGGATATTTTTGCCCTATACGGTCCCGACGACCGGCTGATCGTTTGTAACGAGGAATTCCGCCGCCTGAACGCGGACATTCCCGAGATAACCAAGCCCGGCGTGTTGTTTGAGGATTATCTCCGGTCCCTGGTTGGCCACGGCCTTGTCAGCGAGGCCATAGGCCGCGAGACGGAATGGATCCTGGAACGCCTTGAGAAGCATCGCAATCCGACCGGGCCGTTCGAATTGCTGCGTCAGGACGGCACTTGGCTGCAAGTCCACGATCAATGCATGGCCGATGGCTCTACGGCGACGATTTCGACCGACATCACCCAACGCAAACGGGCCGAACAGCGCCTGCAGGACGCCATCGAAACCATTTCCGACGGCTTTGCCTTTTATGGCGCCGATGAACGCCTGGTCCTGGCCAACAAACGTTATATATCCTGCGAAGAAATGCGCCCGTTGGTTTTCCCCGGCTCGCCGTTTGAAAACATCATCCGCCGCGCCGTTGAACTGGGGCTGACCCCGGACGCCAAAGGCCGCGAGGAAGAATGGATCACGGAGCGGCACGAACATTTCCGCAAGCCTGAGGGCATCTTAGAGCAAAGACAGGCGGACGGGCGCTGGATGCTGATTTCCGAACGCAAGACCGAGGACGGCGGCACGGTCGTTATTCTCACCGATATTACCGAACGCAAGAAGGCGGTCGATGAATTGGCCGAAAAATCCCTGGCCCTGGAGGCCACCATGGAAAACATGAGCCAGGGCATCACCATGATCGACAGCGACCTGAATGTCCTGGCCTTCAATCAGAAATTCCTCGAACTTATGGATTTCCCGACGGATGTTTTTGTTAAAGGCTTTCCCCTGGAGCAGGCCTTCCGCTTCAACGCCGAACGAGGCGAATACGGCCCCGGCGATGCCGAGGTCCTGGTCCGGGAAAGAATGGAACTGGCAAAACGGTTCGAGCCGCATGTTTTCGAGCGCCGGCGCCGCGACGGGACGGTCATTGAAATCCGCGGCACCCCCATGGCCGACGGCGGTTTCGTCACCACCTATACGGACATCAGCGAATACACGCAGGTTGAGGCAAACCTCCGCCAGGCGCTGATCCGGGCCGAGGAGGCCAACCATGCCAAGTCCGTGTTCCTGGCCAACATGAGCCATGAATTACGAACCCCGCTGAATTCCATCATCGGGTTCTCGGAAACCCTGAAGTCCCAGTTTTTCGGCCCCCTGAACAACCCCAAATACCGGGAATACGCCAGCGACATCAATGCCTCCGGCGAGCATCTTCTCGACGTCATCAACGATATTCTCGACATTTCCAAGATCGAAGCCGGCGAAATGAAACTGGCGGAAGAAAACATAAACCTGCCGGTGCTGGTGGACTCGGCCATTGTCCTGCTCGGCGAACAGGCGGAAACCCAGGGCATCACCTTGTCCCGCGTCTTCCCCGTCCGCGAAACCCTGTTCCGCGCCGACCCCCGGCACATCAAACAGATCGTCGTCAACCTGGTTTCCAACGCCGTCAAGTTCACGCCGCCGGGCGGAACCATTACGCTCGAGATTGCCGTGGATAGCCAGAATGCGGTGTCCCTGAGCGTTCGCGACACCGGCATCGGCATCAAGCCGGAAAATATCGCCACCGTGCTGGAACCCTTCGGGCAGGTGGCCGATATCTATTCCCGCTCCTTTGAAGGCACCGGCCTCGGATTGCCACTGGCAAAATCCCTGCTGGAACTCCACGGCGGCACGCTCCACATCTCCAGCCGGCCGGGCAAGGGCACAACGGTGACCGCGACCTTCCCGGCGGCAAGAACGATGGCACGGGACATTTCCGAAGCCGCCGGATAATACCCTATCTCTTTCCCTTCGCCATCAGCGTCTCGCGGTGCGCGATGTACAACCCGCAGACGACGACGAACCCGGCCCCGGACAGGGTCCAGGCATCGGGCAGGTCGGCGAAGATGATAAAGCCGAAGATCACCGCCCAGACCATGTTGGCGTACTTGAACGGCGCCAGCAAAGCCGCCTCGGCCCAGCGAAACCGTTCGATCAGGAAATAATGCGCCCCCCCGACGAACAGGCCGCTGAGACCCATCAGGCCCAAGTCCAGGAGCGTCAAAGGCGCCCAGCCGAACGGCAGGGTGCCGAGCCCGAACAAAATCACCGACAGCGTCGAAAAAAGCAGAATCGACATCGACGTCTCGTGGGCCGAAATCCGGCGCGTGGTGATGTCTCTCAGGGCACCGGCCAGACTGGCCCCCAACGGAAATAACGCCGCCAGTTGAATAGCCTCCGTACTGGGACGGACCATCACCAAAACACCCAAGAACCCGACGGCAACGGCGGCCCATCGCCGCCAGCCCACGTCCTCGCCCAACATCGGCCCCGCCAGGATGGTAATGAACAACGGCCCGGCGAAGGTAATGGCGATGGCGTCGGCCAGGGGCAGATAGGAAATGCCGCTGATGAACAGAAAGCCGCTGGCAAAGGCGAATCCGGCGCGCTGGAACTGGCCCCAGAAGCTGTTGATGCGGATGGATTCGATGCCCCCCGACCGCCAGACGAACAGGGTAATCGCCAGCAGCACGAACAGGCCGCGGAAAAACAGCAGTTGCCCGACCGGGTAATCACCGGTCAGCCATTTCAGCACGGCGTCGTTGGCCGTCAACAGCAAGCCGCCGAGAAGAGAGTAGAGAATACCCCGGCCGGGCGAGGCGGAGCCCCGAGACGAGGCCACGCTCAGGTCCCGTACAGCCAGGAGACGATGAACACGGCCGCGCCGATGCCGACGATATCGGCGCTGAGCGCGGCGACAAGGGTGTGGCGGATGCGCCGGATCCCAACGGCGCCGTAATAGACCGCCAGCACATAGAACGTGGTTTCCGTCGACCCCTGGAAGGTGGACACCAGATAGCCGATATAGCTGTCCGGGCCGATGGCCGGGTCCTGAATGATCGAGGCCAGGATTCCATAGGCCCCCGAGCCGCTGAGCGGGCGCAACAGGGCCATCGGCAGGGCCTCGGCCGGAAGCCCGAACAGCCCGGTCACGCTGCCCAAGGGCCGCACCAATATGTCCATGGCGCCCGACGACCGGAACATGGCGACGGCGACCAGGATAGCCACCAGATAGGGAATGATCCGAAGCGCCACCTGGAACCCGTCCTTGGCGCCTTCGACGAAGGAATCGTAGATGTTGATACGGCGCAGGACCCCGAAGCCGAGCAACCCGATCATCAGGCCGGGAATGATCCAGGGCGCGATGGCGCGGCCGTAAAAAACCGTCAACGGAATGATGGCGACGATCCCGGCCAGCACCGACACCGACACCCAGACCGGATAGCCCTCCGATACCGGAACGTCCGTGCCGGCATCGCCCGAAG